>WLQA01000099.1 GCA_009698515.1 Actinomycetota bacterium | reverse complement strand
CGGAAGAATTACATAACGCAACGTTTGAAAGTAATTTAAACCCAGTGATCTAGCTGCAGCACGTTGCGAAGGGTGAATCGACAAAATTCCGCTTCGAATAACTTCGGCAACATAGGCGGTGTAGGTGATGATTACGGCGATAGTTCCCAGGATTAAAACATTATTAGTTAAACCTTTTAATTGAAGTGCTGGTATGCCAAACCCAACTAACAAAATAACAAGCAACATAGGTATGCCTCGAAATACATCTACATAAACAGTTGCCAGAATACGAAATGGTGTTAAAGCCGGGGCTTTTGAGGTTCTAATTAACGCAATGGATAGGCCGAAGATCGCCACACAAATCGTTGCAATCACCGTCAAACTTACATTTGTAACAAAACCAAGAAGTATTTTTGGGAGAACTTCAACACCATAAGCCCATTTAAAAAAGGCGTTTGATAATGCTTTCCATCCAGGTGAGGTAACTGCAACTGTGGCTAAGCTGCCTAAAACTAAGATGCTAGAGAATGCAGCAATAAATGCATTTCGACGATTTTTTTTCGCTCTGGCTTGTCTTCTTAATACTTCAAGTTCACTTGGTTGCCATTTACCACCAAAATCATATTCATGATTGCTGGCTTGATTACTTTCAAATGAACTAGCCGAGTCGCCCCGGCTAGATTCATTTGACATCTTTCAACCTTTTTTTTCGTTATTGTTTTCGGTATTGCTTATTCAAGTACTGGCGCACCAGCAGATGCGGTTAGCCACTCAGTCTCAATAGCAGCTAAATCGCCATTGTCACGAAGTGCATCCACAGCTGATGTCACACAAGCAGTAATTGGTGATTCATTTGCTAGAAGTAAACCAGCGCCTTTATCAGCACCATCTACATTCTTAAATTGTCCAGCAATTACGCCATTGTCAACCTCAGCTGCAGCTAAGTAGAAAGCAGTTGGTAGATCAACCACGATTCCATCAATCTGCTTATTCTTAAGTGCTGCTACCGCTGCTGCGTTGTCATTGAATACAGATGCCTTAAGTCCTAGCACCTTCTCAAGAGCATCAAGTGATGTTGATGCAACAGCTGCGCCTAGCTTTGCCTTAGCGCTCTTTAGATCAGCAATTGATTTAACAGCGGCGATTTTGCTACCTTTGAAAGTAACAATTGCTTGATTTGATTTGTAGTAAGCAGAGGAGAAATCAACAACTTGCTCGCGCTCATCTGTAATTGAGTACTGCTGAATGTTGAAATCAAAGTTCTTTGGTCCTGGTGCGATTGCGCCATCAAATGTGGTGCGAACCCATTTAACTTGATCATTTGTGTAACCAAGTTGCTTTGCCACTGCATATGCAACTGCAGCTTCAAAGCCCTTACCTGATTCTGGCTTGTCATCTTCAACCCAAGGTGGATAAGCAGGCTCACCAGTTGCAATTGTTAATGTATTTGCGGCAACAGTCTTTAGATCTGTTGGCGTACATGATGCTGAAGCTGAGTTATCTGTTGACTCTGATGAACATGCGCTCAGAGATGCAACTAGTAACAGAGCTGGCAGTGCCAACGCCCAGTTTCTAATTTTTTTCTGCATGAAAGTACTCCTTCTATCTGCTAATAGCCGGATGAATTATTTGATTAAGTATCAAATGAACTTATCCGCGCTTGCACATTGCACTTTGCAATCTGCCAGGTCTTCACCCGGAGCACCCCACCGCGGTGGAGGGTTGCCGCTCAGTTAGCCGGGGCTAGAAACTGAGACTCATGACCTACTGCGGAAATTACTAGAGTTTGTGTGCTTCCGCAACTGCCTGATACATAATTTTTCCTTCATGCACGTTCAGACCTTTTGCCAAGTTAGCATCATCGGCGATCGCCTTTTCCCAACCCTTATTAGCAAGAGCTAGGCCGTACTTAATTGTGGCGTTAGCAAGTGCGTAGGTTGATGTTGCAGGAACTGCGCCCGGCATATTTGCCACACAATAAAAGATTGCATCATGAACTTTGTAGGTTGGCTCAGCATGTGTTGTTGCCTTGGAATCCTCAAAGCAGCCACCTTGATCGATCGCAACATCAACCAGAACAGAGCCTGGCTTCATCTTCTTTACCAATGCATTACTTACTAACTTAGGTGCCTTTGCACCATGAACGAGAACTGCGCCAATTACTAAATCAGCTGCCATAACTTCGCGTTCAATCTCATAAGCAGAGGATGCAATTGTCTTTACGGTGCCAGCAAATAATTGATCGATCTCACCTAAGCGCTTTAAATCTAAATCAAAGATGGTTACATCAGCACGCATGCCATGAGCAATCGTTGCTGCAGCAACACCAACTACGCCGCCGCCAATTACTACAACCTTGCCAGGACGCACTCCGGGAACACCACCCAGTAATACACCGCGGCCGCCTTTACTGCGCTCTAGCGCAGTTGCACCTACTTGGATGGACATACGACCTGCAACCTCTGACATTGGCGCAAGAAGTGGCAGTGTGCCATTTACTTCAACTGTTTCATAAGCAAAGGCTGTGGTGCCAGATTTAATAATTGCATCAGTACATTCGCGAGATGCTGCTAGATGTAGATAGGTATAAAGAATTTGTCCCTTGCGCATCTTTGGATACTCCGCGGCAATTGGCTCTTTTACCTTTTGAATCATCTCAGCTTTTTGCCAAACCTCATCGGCGGTGGCAACTATTTGTGCACCAGCTTCGATGTAATCCTGGTCTGTAATTGCAGAACCAAGACCTGCGCCACTTTCGACTAGAACGGTGTGGCCATTTTGCACATATGCATGCACGCCAGATGGAGTAGCAGAAACTCGGAACTCATTATTTTTTATCTCTTTTGGAATACCAATGATCATGAGTTCATGCTACTCCCGATAATTCTTTATCCAAAAAGTGAGGCGCAAACCTTTGGATGTAACTCAGCCCGCATGGCAGCAAAACTTTCTGCGGGCCAGCCAGCGCAGTAAACCCGTCGCAATAACTTTGCTAATGGATATTCAATCTGATCTGCAAAGGAGCGATCTAAGGAGCTTTGTGCTAAATCTGTCTCCCCTGATTCATATGCAACTGTTGAGAAAATCGCCGCCACCGGTGCGATCAATCCCGTTGGTGCAAGTTGTAGTAGCCAATGCCAAAAATTAAATGCTAGATCTAAATTATCAGCAGTAGTTAGGCCCATTGCATAATCTCGAACCTGCAGATCAGTTAATCTTCTGAGCACAAGTGCGATTAATTGGTAGTCATCAACTGTGCCCGCCTTTGCGAACTGAGTCATTAAATCTTTAACTGCAACAGCGCCAAGGCGTTGCAATCTAAGGACTGTATCCCCATCATAATTAATCTCTGATATTTCAGATAAAGCATCTTCTATGTTTTTAAGTGATAATTGAGTTTTCATACTGCGAAGATTGCCAATCACCACTGATAATTTTTTACTCGAAATTAATTTCTGTGGATTACTTCTTTAAGCTCTTTACTTGTTGAAAAGGGTTGGCGCACTTACTACTTGTATGGTTTGCGAAATACTTTGCGTAATTAAATTTCCAACTATCGGTGCGGTAACCCCATTTACCGACCAGGTACCTTGCCAAGTTACCTTCAACTCAACATCTTTGTACCCCTTACTGCTGTAGGCGTGCTTAACGGAAGGGTTAGGAAATGGTCCACCTTGAAGTGGGGTAAATAAAGTTTGGCCATCTCCAAATGACCACGTAAAAGTT
>WLQA01000098.1 GCA_009698515.1 Actinomycetota bacterium | reverse complement strand
GATTTTTCTGCTCTAACTCATTATCAAAACCAATTCGGCTAAGTGCGGATCTGGCATTTGGGCTAGCAAAAAACACAATGCCATTAACATCTAATCTAATTAACCCATCGCCTACTCGGGGCGCAGATTCAGAGTTATAAATACTATTGCGAATCGGATAATTTCCTTCAGCCACCATTTGATAAATCTTGTGGGCAATCTCGCGGTAATTTAACTCCAGTTTTGATGGTGATCGCATTAAATCAGCGTTGCGATGTCTGGCAATTACCGCAATTGTTTTGCCCTCAAAGTAAACCGGTATTGCTTCCTCTTTTATTAATAACTCACCAACTTTTTCTGGTTGGGTATCGCGCAGAATTTCCCCACTAGAAAGTGCCTGATCAACTCGGGAATTACTTCCCCAAGCAAGTTCTGATCCGATTAAATCATTGTTAAAAACTGTGGCCGCTGTCGTTGGTCTAATTTGTGCAATTGCTACATAACCATCTGGCCATGCAGTTTCATCTTTGCGAATTGGCAACCATAAAATTAAATCTGCAAAGGATAGATCGGCAAGTAAGCGCCATTCCGCAACCAGTTCAGATAGATGCTCTACCTCTTGCGGGCGCAATTTTGCGTTGGCGTTAATTAATTCCGAAAATGTTGCCATTGCCCAATCGTATGAGTATTGGTCGACTCAAGCCAAACTCTTAGCAATGGCATCAAATTGTTTACTAAATGTGGTCGCAAATAAAGCCTTCTTCGCTGGGTACTTACCCACTTCGGAATAATCAAATGGCACTTGAAAGTATTTTTGCCCAGCTACGATCGAGAGAAATTGTGAATTAATTAATCGAGCCTTTGCATCAAATCTTTGCTGATTTAAGATGTAAGTAATGGTAGGTGGCGCAATTAAATTGGCATAATCATTTATAAATCTACTAAGTTGTGAAATACCTGCTGTATCTGCTTTTAAAACATAAAGTAATTTCGATGAAGAGTTCAATGCCTGGTTAAGCATTAATCCAGAAATACGGCGATCAGATAATGTAGATGTAAGTGCTGATGTGCATCCAGCATCAAAAAATATTTGCTCAGATCTGGTTATTAACTCTGGCCAATTGGTAGGTGTTGCCTCAGATAACTTACTGGCTGGCGCCGCATCTGGCCTGATCAAATGATTGTTAAAGTAGAAGATCACTGCCTGATCAACTCGCGCCGCCAACTGATTAGTAATGGTAGAAATACCAGGGGATCCAGATGTGCCAATTACCGAAATTAAATTACTAATTGGAGTACTACTTCTAACTAACGGCTGACGATCTTTTTGCGAAACCTCAGAAAGTAAATTGGCCGGATCAAAGCCTTGTTCGCTCACCTCTTTGAATATTACCTTTGTAAATTTTGCTCTAAACCTGCCAAGATTCTTACTAGAGATAAAATCACTTGAGTAAAGCACCTGCAGATTTAGATTGTTTTGTAACAGATACTTCTCTAATGAATCCTCGGTAAGCGCCCTAAAAATAATATTATTCCCATGCGAGTATAAGAGTTGGGCGGTTGTGGCTTCTAACTCACTATCTACGATGGCAGTTACAAAATTTAGCGCCGCACCCGTTGAAAGAGCCTTTCTAGATTTAGTAGTGGCTGCGGACAATTAATAACCTGCTGTCAGATAGGTGGGTAAGTGCGGTGAGCAAAATACTTTGTGGCAGATTTACTACAACAACCGCTTTTCCACTGTTATTTTTATCCGAGACTGCTGCCACTGTTATTTGCTCAATAATTAAAGCTGGTTCGGTAATGCTTTTCTGGGTTAAATTTGGAACAGCGTAAAGATCAATTACCTCTCCCCGTGATAACCCAATTGGAATATCGGTTAACTCAAGAGTAAGCGGGACTGCGCGTTGATCAAGTGAGTTTGGTTCAAGTGAGATCGCAGAAACTGGCAGTAACTCTCCAACTCCGATTCGATGTGTAACTACTGCGCCAACTACTTGCGCAGTTGCTGATATATAACTTTTCGCAGATTCTGGCAGAAGTACCGATACTTGTTGTAAATCATCTGCTGAGATGATGTTTCCTGGTGCTAACTCAGTAGCACTGGCCCATACATAAACAGTTCGATTCGCCTCCTTGGCAATTAGGGAACCAGCGCCCAATGCCAGGATAAGTAATGCCAAACCCATTGCGAATCTGGAGTTTTTAAGTAGCTCTAATTTATTTAATTTCATATGCATAGATTGCTTTAACTCATCGGAAAATAACTCATCCGATCGGATGAGCCCAGCTATTGATCAACTTTTGATACTTCACCCATGACTATTACATATCCATTAAATACCCAATTATTTTTTCATGATGGCTCAGAGGTTATTGATTTAGTTCAAAAACGGTTTGTGCATCCAATGCTTGAATTGCACTCATTTGATTTACCACCAGCACCTGCACTATCTAATAAATTGTATTTAGTTCCAACAACTGATCCAGCGATTGCCGATGCAAGTGTGGATCCGATCTTTGGTCCACAACCATCAGCACTTAGTGAATTGCCGGATGTAGATGCCTTCAGCAGGGCATTTGTAATTGGATTAATTGAAATTTGGGCGGGTAAGCGGCCCGCAATGCAGATTGCTAGATCTTGTCATCGAAGTGTGCACAGTAAATTACAAAATTACGGCAAGAGTTTAACGGCTGATCTACCAAAGATTAGAAAAATTTATATTGCCCAACCCATTGAAGGTGTTATTGAAAGTACAGTGACACTTCGAATTAAAGATCGAGTTCGATCCTTAATTTTAAGATTTGAAGGTGTTGATAAAAGATGGATCTGTACAGAGCTTTTTTTGCTTTAAATTACTTCTTGCCGTGACAGCGTTTGTATTTCTTGCCGGAACCACAAGGACAAGGTGCATTTAAAGATGTTCCACCGCCTTCTCCTGGTTCAATCTCAGCAGCTGAGTACTTCAATGCAGGTGCAGGTGTTGGTGTTGGCGTAAGTCCCTTTGCACCAACTTGATCACCTTCAACTTGAACCTCGACATTAAAGATAAATCCAACTAGCTCTTCTTTAATTGCATCCATCATCGCAGCAAATAGGTCGTAGCCCTCACGTTGATACTCCACAAGTGGATCACGTTGCGCCATAGCGCGCAGCCCAATACCTTCTTGCAGATAATCCATTTCATACAGATGCTCACGCCATTTGCGATCTAGTACTGACAACAAAATCTTGCGCTCTAGTTCGCGCATCACAGTTGGAGTTAAATCAGCTTCGCGTTTTTCATATGCATTATTAGCATCAGCCAAAACGCGATCTAATAAGAATTCGCTATCTAATCCAGTTACGCCACCAACCTCAGCGGCTAATTGTTCAACTGTAAATGAGATTGGATAAAGTGCTTTTAAGGCAACCCATAATGTATTTAAATCCCAATCTTCACCAAAACCTGATGCTGTAGCAGAGGTTACATAAGCTTCAATAGTCTCTTCGAGGAAGGTGTGTACTAACTCTTTGATATCAGCACCTTCTAGAACTTCACGGCGCTCTGAGTAAATAACTTCACGCTGCTTGTTCATCACATCGTCATACTTCAAAACATTTTTACGCATCTCAAAGTTAAGTGATTCCACCTGAGTTTGAGCTGATTTAATTGCATTAGAAACTATCTTGGATTCAAGTGGTGTTTCCTCGGGCATGCCCGCTGCAGTTAAGAAACGTTCAACTAAACCAG
>WLQA01000097.1 GCA_009698515.1 Actinomycetota bacterium | reverse complement strand
TTATCGCGCCACTGATAAAGGTTTGTTGGGTGGAAGTATTGAATTAGTTGTTGCTCCACATGGTTCAGGTAGTAAATGGCTGGCTAATTTATCTGTTGGTGATTTCGTAGATTTAATTGGGCCGCTGGGAACTGCTTTTGGTATTCCAACAACACCAGCCAACACAATGTTAATTGGTGGTGGATATGGCTCAGCCCCACTTTTTGCATTGGCGGAAACTTTGAAAAACCGCGGATGTCGAGTGGATATGGTGCTTGGTGCTAGTACTGCAAATAAAATATATGCTCCACTTGAAGGAAAAAGAAGTGTTTCCTCATTAACTTTAACAACAGATGATGGCAGCGCAGGCATCCATGGCCAGATAACTGAATCTATACCTAGATTAATTCGCGAGTTCAATACTGAAGTTATTTACTCGTGTGGACCGATGAAAATGCTAGAAAGCATAAATAGAATAGCATCTGACTTCGACATAGTTCATCAATGTTCGGTAGAAGAATCTATGGCATGTGGCATAGGTGTTTGTATGACCTGCGTAGTTCCAGTCCGAATTGATAATGAAGTAAAGATGCTTCGTACATGTATTGATGGCCCAGTAATGGATGGAGCGCAAATAATTTGGAATGCTGAAAATGAGGGCGGAAACATTTAGATGAGCTCTTTAGATTTCTCAACAAAAATAGGCAGCAAAAGATTTAGCAACCCAATTTTTACTGCTAGTGGCTGCGCAAGTTCCGGTCAAGAGTTAGCTCAATTCTTTGATCTATCTGAAATTGGCGCAGTGGTTACAAAATCAATAATGAGCAAACCAAGATTGGGCCGACCAACACCGCGTATGGCGGAAACTCCTAGTGGCATGCTTAATTCAATTGGATTACAAGGCCCGGGCATAGATGTTTTTCTAGAAAAGGATATTCCTTGGCTAGTTGCTAATAATGCCAAAGTGATTGTTTCCATTGCAGGTGAGACTGTTGATGAGTATGGGGTTTTAGCTAGAAGATTACGTGCAGTTAGTGGCATCAGCGCGGTAGAGGTAAATATCTCCTGTCCAAATGTTGAAAATCGTGGCCAAGTATTTTCCTGCCACCCAGATACTGCAACAGCAGTAATTGAAACAGTTCGCAGGAATATTGGTGGTGAGTTACCAATCATTGCCAAACTCTCACCAGATGTCACAGATATTGTTCACATTGCGGAGTCGGTAATAAAGGCTGGTGTTGATGGTTTAGCTTTGATAAATACTTTACTTGGAATGGTGATTGATATAAATACTATGAAGCCAAAGTTAGGCGGTAAAACTGGGGGATTGTCAGGTCCGGCAATTCGTCCAGTTGCAGTACGTGCTATTTATCAAGTTCATCAAGCTTTCCCTAATACTCCAATTGTTGGCATGGGCGGTGTGGCAAATGGCAGAGATGCTTTTGAATTGATTTTGGCTGGAGCAAGCGCTGTTTCAGTTGGCACAGCAACATTTGGAAATCCGACTGCCTTAATAAAAATTCGTGCAGAGCTTGAGCAATTGTTACTGGAACGAGATTTTAGAGATTTTCGTGATGCTATCGGCTTTGCGCATCGTGGTGCTAAATGAGTTCTCCGATAATTCTGGCACTTGATACAAAAGATGTTGAAGTTGCCGCTAACTGGATTGAAATATCCCGCGATTCGATTAATCATTACAAAATAGGCTTAGAGTTTTTTCTAAAACATGGGGTTTCTACAATAAAGGAGTTGAAGAAAAGATTTGATTTCGAATTATTTCTAGATTTAAAACTTTACGATATTCCAAATACGGTTAAGGGTGCTGTGGAATCGATTGCGGATTTATCACCAAAGTTCTTAACGGTTCATGCAGCCGGGGGCGCAGCAATGATTAAAAGTGCTTGTTCAGCCTTACCAAATGGATCAATAACCGCGGTCACCGTTCTTACATCGTTTACAGAGGATGCATTCGCCAATCTGGGTTATAAATCAAGTATTGAAAATACCGTAAAGATGTGGGCTAAATCTGCGATTGATGCGGGGGCGACATCGATTGTATGTTCACCATTTGAGGCAGCAATGATCCGACAAATTTCAGATTCAATCACCATCATTACGCCCGGAGTAAGAGTTGAAGGCGATGATGTTGGTGATCAAGCTCGAGTCATGACGCCAAAAATGGCAATCACAAATGGTGCGGATTTCGTGGTAATTGGAAGATCCATCACATCGCAATGGAATGAAAGCGCTACGGCGATGCAAAGTAAAATCTCAACCATTCTGGAATCTATAAATAATTGAAACCTCCTCCTCAGTTAACTGTTGCCCAACGCAAGGCGGCCGGGCTTAAGGCGGTTGCTGCAAGACGCGATAGGGCGATGGTAAAGAATCAAATAGCAGAGGGATCCATTTCGGTTTTCGATTTATTTTTGGACACTAGGGATTCAGTTTTAAGAATGAAATTAGTAGAGGCGTTAATGGCGGTTCCTGGTATTGGCGAACGTCGACTTGAGGCAATCATGGCAAAAACTGGTATCTCGAAATCACGTAGAATTGGTGGAGTTGGTCGCAAACAAATAGAGCAATTAAGGGAGGAGTTTGTACTTATGAAAACTCCGCCGAAGCAGGGAAAGTTAATGGTTGTTTCAGGCCCAAGTGGAGTTGGCAAGAGTACGATCACAAATAAATTAAAAAGTGATCCAAGGTTTTGGGTCTCTATATCTGCAACTACTCGACAAAAACGTCAAGGTGAGGTTTCAGATGTTGACTACAAATTTGTCTCTAATGAAGCGTTTATTAAAATGATTGATGATAATGAGTTCTTAGAGTGGGCTGAGTTTACGGGTGCTAAATATGGAACTCCAGCTAAGCCAGTATTTGAAGCTCTGGCAAATGGTTTAAATGTTGTGTTAGAGATTGAATTAAATGGAGCCAGGCAAGTTAGAAAAAATGCACCGGAGGCATTACTGGTTTTTATCGAACCGCCGAGTTGGCAGGAGTTGGAAAATCGATTAACTAATCGGGGTACCGAATCTGTTGAATCGACTCAATTGAGATTAGCTCGAGCCAAGGAGGAGTTAAAGGCAGCCTCTGAGTTTGATTTTGTGCTGGTAAATACGCAAGTAGAGCAAGTGGTGAATGAACTGGTATCTTTAGCCCTTCGCTCCTGACAATTTTTGGGAGTGCCGGAAAATCGTATAAATAGGAGTTCATTAAATGAGCAATCAAGCATTAGATGGAATTACTAATCCACCAATCGATGCACTTCTAGAAAAAGCTGGCTCCAAATACAGTCTTGTTTTGTATGCAGCCAAGCGTGCCCGCCAAATCAATGCTTACTACTCCCAATTGGGCGAAGGTTTACTTGAGTATGTAGGTCCGCTGGTAGAAACTTACGTTCACGAGAAACCACTTTCAATTGCATTGCGTGAAATCAACGAGGGTTTGTTAACTATCGAAAATCTTGAACCAAAAGCTGCACCTACAAACAGCTAAGTTTTTTAAATGCCTTCCCGCGGACGTAATTTACTCCTTGGTGTTGCAGGAGGAATTTCAGCATATAAATCCTGCAATCTAATCAGACGTCTACAGGAAAATGGATTTGTCGTCACCGTAGTTCCAACTGAGTCAAGTTTGAACTTCATCGGAAAAGCAACTTGGGCTGCACTGTCGGGAAATAAAGTTTATTCAGATTTATGGAGCGACACAGAAGATGTTCCGCACATTATGTTGGCAAAAAAATCAGATTTAAT
>WLQA01000096.1 GCA_009698515.1 Actinomycetota bacterium | reverse complement strand
CAATACGGTCATTGCCCACTCCACGCCAATGATGGCAGATAGCCAAAGCCAGTGCATCAGTACTATCCACTGGTTTTGGAATTTCCTTTAATTTCAGCAAACGTTTAACCATTTCCGCAACCTGTTTTTTATCAGCACGACCCGATCCAGTTACCGCCGCCTTTACTTCGCTGGGCGTGTGCATAACAACCTTAATCTCCGCTTTTGCAGCAAGAAGTAAGGCAACTCCAGCAGCCTGACCTGTGGCCATCGCTGTTCTTACATTTAATTGCGAGAAAACTCGTTCAACTGCGATTACATCTGGTTTGAATTTTTTTATCCACTTATTTAACTCTATTTCAAGTTGCAATAGCCGCTGTTCTAAATTCGCATCAGGATCAGTTTTAATCACACCGACATCAATTAGCTTTAATTGCTGTGGGCCAGTTGAATCAACTACACCAATTCCGCATCTAGTTAGACCTGGATCTATTCCCAATACGCGCATTTGCAGAGCCTACCTATTGAAATTAATGACTAGTTAAGGCTCGCCATTACCTCATCTGAAACATCAAAATTACCGTACACATTCTGCACATCATCTAACTCTTCAATTGCTTCAATTAAATCAAATACCTTTTTAGCTGACTCTGCATCTAATGGAATAGACATAGTTGGTAGGAAGGAAGTTTCCGCCGAATCATAATCAAAGCCAGCATTTTGTAATGAGCTTCTTACTGCAACTAAATCAGCCGGTTCTGCAACAATCTCAAAAGATTCGCCCAGATCATTAACCTCTTCTGCACCTGCATCAAGTACAACCTCTAGTAATGAATCCTCGGTTACTTTTCCTGATTGCTTTGAAACAATTACGACACCCTTGCGATTAAATAAATATGAAACCGATCCTGGATCGGCCATATTGCCACCATTTCTAGTTACGGCAACACGCACATCTGATGCAGCGCGGTTTCTGTTATCTGATAAACATTCAATTAAAAGTGCTACTCCTCCTGCGCCATAACCCTCATACATAATGGTTTCCCACTCTTTACCACCAGTTTCTAATCCAGCACCACGTTTAACCGCACGATCAATATTGTCGGCAGGTACTGAGTTTTTCTTTGCTTTGGCGATTGCGTCAAACAAGGTTGGGTTGCCAGAAATGTCTGCGCCACCGGCACGAGCAGAAACTTCGATCGCCTTTATTAGCTTGGCAAAATTCTTTGCCCGACGAGAATCAATTATTGCTTTTTTATGTTTTGTAGTTGCCCATTTGGAATGGCCGGACATAACGCTTAACCCCTCACTAATTCACTGCATATTTGTTCAACGAAATATTTATGAACTCTATTATCTCCGGTTAATTCAGGATGAAATGATGTTGCTAATAAATTTGCCTGCCGAACAGCTACTGGATGAGCCACGCCTTTTTCATCGGTAATCTGCGCCAGAACTTCAACATCTGCCCCGGTTGATTCAACCCATGGCGCTCGGATAAATACCGCTTTAATGGAAGGTTCAGTGATGCCCTTGAATTTCAGATCAGTTTCAAATGAATCCACCTGTCTGCCAAAAGCATTACGACGCACTGTCATATTAATTCCGCCAAAGGTTTCTTGCCCAGTAATTGCATCCTCAACCTTGTTGGAAAGCAAAATCATTCCGGCGCATGAACCATATGTAGGCATACCGTTACTAATTCGCTGCACGATCAAATCAAATAAATTAAAACTTCTAGCAAGTTTGGCAATTGTTGTTGATTCACCACCAGGTATCACCATTGCATCGATACCTAAAATTTCACTCTCGGTTTTTACTGGAACAGCGATAACACCACAATCGCTGAGCGATTGGATGTGTTCGCGCACATCACCTTGGAGTGCAAGAACTCCAATCTTCATTTACTACCAGCCTCGCTCCGCTAATCTGTGTGGAGCAGGAATATCTGCAACATTGATACCAACCATCGCTTCACCTAATCCACGAGAAACATCTGCCACAACTTTGGCATCGGTGTAATAGGTAACAGCTTTAACACACGCAGCAGCGCGCTTCGCTGGATCACCTGATTTGAAAATTCCAGAGCCCACAAATACACCATCAGCACCCAATTGCATCATCATGGCTGCATCAGCCGGTGTGGCAATACCGCCTGCAGTAAATAGCACAACTGGTAATTTTCCGGTGCTAGCAACCTCTTTTACTAAATCATAAGGAGCTTGCAACTCTTTTGCCGCCACAAATAATTCATCTTCACGTAGCGATGACAGACGACGAATTTCTGCAGAAATGGTGCGCATATGTGTAGTTGCATTTGAAACATCACCTGTTCCAGCTTCACCTTTTGATCTAATCATTGCCGCACCTTCATTAATTCTGCGCAATGCTTCACCGAGATTAGTTGCACCACATACAAATGGGATAGTGAAATTCCATTTATCAATATGGTGTGAGTAATCAGCTGGCGTTAATACTTCAGACTCATCGATGTAATCGACACCTAAAGTTTGCAAAATTTGCGCCTCTACAAAATGGCCAATGCGTGCCTTTGCCATAACTGGAATTGATACCGCTGCTTGAATTTTTTCAATCATGTCTGGGTCAGACATACGTGCTACGCCACCTTGTGCGCGAATATCAGCAGGAACTCTTTCCAATGCCATTACTGCAACAGCACCTGCATCTTCAGCAATCTTGGCTTGATTAACATCGACAACATCCATAATGACGCCGCCCTTTAACATCTCTGCCATGCCGCGTTTTACTCGTGCCGTGCCGGTTTCTTGAACCATTACTCCCCCAACAATCGAAAATTAATAATGCAAGTCTACTAAGAAATTATTGACCGCAACCCCAATTATCTGAGCCTACGGCTGATATCCAAAGGTCGGCGTTGACCCTGTGAGGAATATCCAAGTTTTGCCCGCTTTCAAATTTACCGGATCATCATTTAGATCAACCCATGTAGTTATATTCTGCGCATCTGCTCGCTGCCACTTAATTGGCAGATACTTACCATCTCGCAATAAATATGCATCTCCGTTGCCAACCGTTTTCGATATCGGAGTTATTCCACCAAATTTATCACCATATATTGATGGAGATATTTCAACAATTTGAATAATTGCATTATCTACATAAATTGATCCTGTATTGGCATCTACCTCAGCAAAATCATTCTGCATTAATTTCCAAGCATTACGTGATTTATCCCAGGAAATCAGATACTTAGCATTCGGCCATTTCACCGTTGCATCAACAATCGAGATTGAATTTGCATTAACTTCACCAAATTCAAAAACTGGGGCGGTTAAGCTGATCAAACTCATTTTCCAGCGATCAATTGCGTGAGCAAGTAATTTTTCAGGATCTAAAATCATATCCACCGGAGCAATGCGATCTGCTGCTCGACTAAAGATAGAAGGTGGATTTTTTTCGGCCGATAAATTGTTTAAGTTTGCTGATGCAAGGACCGGCCTCATTTTTGTTTGAGAACCGCTGTAGGCAAATGCCACCTTTCCAAATTGCGCCAATAAATCTATATCGCTTATCCTCGCAGAGCGGATTGGACCAATTGAAGGTGGATAAACTGAGGAATACAACGCTAGTAATCTAGTTAAACCAGATTCTACTTGTTCAACAAAGACTAGGTCTGCTGCCTGTATACCAATTTGCGGATGCGCTTGTTTGGTGTCATCTATCTTAACCGCCAACAAGTTTTGATTTTTTCCCGGAAGGCCAGAAAGGAAATTAATCTCTCTCTTTTCACCACTTAAAACTTGCGGAAAATTTCCTACATTGGAGATTAATCCTGTAATCAATAGCAGGATGGCAAGAAAACCAATCCTACGAAGTTT
>WLQA01000095.1 GCA_009698515.1 Actinomycetota bacterium | reverse complement strand
ATCTGGGATTGTGAAATCAGGGGAGGCACACATCATAGGAATTACCATGCCGGTATCCTCAACAGCTTTTCGAACCTTTGCCCAGTTAGCTGGATCCTTTACATCAGCAAAGTTGTTATAAAACTCAAGGCCATCAACATTTAATTCATCACCTAATTTGATCCATTCGTAAATGCTCATTTCACCAGCAACTAATTGCTTGATAAATCCCTTTGGAAATGCGGCTAACTTTGGCATTTACTTCTCTGGATTTCTGCCAATAATTGAGAATTGCTCTAACTCAACTACTGAACCTGTAAATGGTTTTGATTCATCACCTAACCAGTAAACACAGGCGCTGGCTAATTGTTCAGGTGTGCTCATGACACCAAATGGAATATTGTCTCGACCAAGTTTTTCTGGCCAACCTTCTGGCATTCCCTTCTTGACCTGATCAACATATTCGCGATCGGTAAGAATCCAACCTGGATTAATTAAATTAAATCGCACGCCATCAACACCATGAGCATTGGCTAAGTTACGTGTCATAGTTTGCAATCCAGCCTTACCAATGCTGTATGCAAGCAGTGAAGACTCACCACTGTATGCGTTAATTGATCCAATATTTAATACACAACCTTTTGATTTCTTAAGCTCTGCAAATGCTGCTTGAATTAAAAATAAGGCAGATTGCAAATTGATCGTAATTGTTTTTGTAAAAGCTTCTGGCGTTAACGCACCTAAGTTATTGCGCTCAATAAGCGCAGCATTGTTAACTACCGCATCTATTTTTCCAAAGGCGGCAATTGCTGCATCCACAATTTTCTTTGGCGTTGCTTGATCTGCTAGATCTGCAATGCAAAGTCGAGTGTTTGATCCAAGTTCAGCGACTACCTTTTCGCCATCTGCTTTTTCAATTCCATGAATTAATACCTTGGCACCTTCAGCAACGGCGCGGACTGCAATAGCTTTACCGATTCCAGATGTTGCACCGGTAACAATTATTACCTTATCTTTTAATCGCATATTAGGCCGGCTTAATTACTGACTTAAGAATTTCACCAGATTGCATCTTCTCAAAAGCGCTTTGCCATTGTTCAATTGGGAATACGCCACCTAGAACTGGTTTTAAATCTAATTTTTCTGTGGCAAGTAAACGAAGTACACGCTCCCACATTGGCCAGTTATGTGAAAAGGTTCCACGTAAGGTTACATTTTTTGCAACAAGTGGATCTAATGAGAAATCAAGTGGTTGTGGACCCCAACCAACCTTGCTGATCCAACCATCTGGTCGAACAACTTCAAGTGCGTGCTTAAGTGATGCGCTAACGCCTGCTGCATCAACAACACCATCTGCGCCTAATCCATCTACCGTTTTTGCCCACTCAGTTGCATCACCAATAATTACTTCACAGCCGTACGCCTTTGCAATATTTAATCGGTTGCGATCTTTTTCAAGTCCAACTAATGCCACTTCAGCACCAGCAAGACGTGCCATAGCAACTGCAAGTACGCCAATTGGGCCAGGGCCAAGTACCACAATGCGATCACCAGGTTTAATAAATCCTGGTGCGATTGTTGAGCTGTATGCAACAGCGCAAGGTTCAGTCATCGCGGCAAATTCAAAGGAAATATTTTGTGGAACGCGGTGTAGTAAACGCGATGCCACTTTGGCATAACGGGTCATGCCGCCATTTACACCGTAACCAAAACCCTTCCGGCTTGGATCTAAGTTGTACTTACCAATTCGAGACATTGGTGAATCTGCATCAATTACCGCTGCAGTTTCAGTAACAACGCGATCGCCCTCTTTCCACTTACCTGCTGCCTTTACATTTTTACCAAGTTCTGCGATTACACCGCAAAATTCATGTCCAAGTACAACTGGGTAATTAACCGCCCAAGAGTTTGTGCCATGCCATTGGTGCAGATCACTGCCACAAACACTTACCGCTTCAACCTGCATGATTACATCATCATCACCAGCAACTGGGCGCTCGATCTCTTGTAATTCAACACTTAACGGCTTTGATGAGTAATTAACTACGCCAATTGATTTCATTATCTAGTCCTTTTATTAATTTTTTCTCGGAGTAATAGCAACATCGCCATAGGCATGAACTTTTTCGCAGATCTTTCGCAATACCTCTTCAACATTTCCAGCACCGCGAGAGAATGAATCAGCATCAATTGCTAGGGGAGCGCCAATTACAACAAGTGGTGCGCCATAAGAAGGCGATGCAATTGCTTGCTCTAGTGATAAACCACCAACTGCTTGTACTGGAACACCAACTGCATCAACAACAGCTTTTAATTGATCAAGTGGATTTGGTGGAACTTTGCCAGCTGCAGCAATGCCACGTCGTTCGTCATAACCAATATGGTGAATCACCATGTCACAACCTAAATCTTCTAACATCCTGGCACCGGCAACCATATCTTCACAACCTAAGTTGTCGCCCATCACGGTAACGCCACAATCTTTTCCTGCTTGCACAACTACTTTGATAGTTTCTGGATGAGCACGTGCCATTACTACAACATGTGTTGCACCAGCTTTAGCCATCATCTGCGCCTCTAAATATCCGCCATCCATTGTTTTTAAATCAGCAACTACTGGAATATTTGGAAACTCTTTGCGAAGTGCTCGAACACCATGCAAACCTTCTGCCAAAATAAAAGGTGTACCAGCCTCTAGCCAATCAACACCTGCACGCATTGCAGTATGGGCCATCTCCATCGCCTCTTTAATATCTGTTAGATCAAGAGATACCTGAACAATTGGTTTCATTTATAAAACACCAAACTTTGCGAATGCCTCGGATGGTGCCATTCCTTCGCGCACTGCATTTCGAAATAAGTTCTCACCAGAGTTTTTCTCCTCCACGCGAGCGATAACCTCATCAATTAAATTAACTGGAACAATTACTACGCCATCAATATCGGCAACAATTAAATCTCCAGGATTAATAGTTACGCCATCAATTTCACATGAAACATTGTGGGCAATAACTTCATAACGAGAGTTGATATCAAGCGGAGATGTATCAATACCAAAGACTTTAAATCCTAAAGCGCGCATTCTGGTGGTATCACGCACTGGTCCATCTGTTAACGCTCCTGCAACACCTTTATGTTTACAAGCAGTTGAAAGTAATTCGCCCCAAAAAGCAGCTGGATGTCCGCCGCCATTATTTCTATTTGATGGTGTTACATAAACCTGATCTTCACCAACTGCATCTAATGCTTTTAATAAACCAACATAAGGAACTTCTGGTGCTTCAAAAACCGCCTCCACCTTTACTGGAAATGCATATCCCATCATCACACCATCACCTGAAATCATTTCAATATCTGATTTCAAAACTTGATTGCGATAACCCATATGGTCTAAACAATCAGAGGCCAAAGCTGCGGTAAATATTGTGGACAATCTTTTTAGATCATGTTTTTTGGTGGTCATGCCGAGAAGATTACGACTATTTTCGAGTACTTCTTAAACCCTTGACCACTACTTGAGATCCCTGCGGGGGTTTTTATAACAGTTAGATAACTACCCCAAATGTTGCGCAATCTTTACCTGTTGATCGTTGACGACACACGCCATAAGGGCAATGATCGGCTCAGGTTCGACGGTCCTCGTTGCGCCAAATCTCTTACAGAGACTCTCTTAAAAGAAATGGAGAATTGAATGCGTAAAGGTTCAATTCGTCTGATTGCTGCAGCTTCTGTTATTGCATTAGCACTAACAGGTTGTTCATCATCTAGCGATGATGCAGCAAACACAGACACACAGTTTGAAATCTTTACCTGGTGGGCATCTGGTGGCGAAGCTGCTGGTCTACAGGGAATGATTGATGTTTACACTGCACAAAACCCAAACACAGAGTTTATTAACGCTGCTGTTGCTGGTGGTGCTGGTGTTAACGCAAAGGCAGT
>WLQA01000094.1 GCA_009698515.1 Actinomycetota bacterium | reverse complement strand
AATTTTGTTCCAAAATTCTCTAATCTATCTTCGATTCGCATTGTATTACCGATTAGTGCCCCAAGCAGCAATGAAAATACAACAACTAACATCGTTGCGCCTTTGGGAAGTTGATCTACTAAATCCTTATTCCAATAAGCTGAAATAGCATCTGCTGCTGAAATAAATGTCACGCAACCAAGTACCTGAGTGATGAGATCTTTTAAATTCTCTTTGAATCTTCCTCCGAGAGCAACACCAATTGCCCCGCCCAACACAATCGCAATAATGTTTAAAACCGTGCCGCTACCGGTAAACATTAAATAAACCTAGCGAAAGAAATCAAACCAAAAATAATGCAATAAATTGCAAAAGGATAGAGAGTATTAGTTTTAAACCACTTAACCAAGAATTTAACGCTGAAGTATGTTGCTGTAAATGAAACCAAACAACCAACTAAAATCTGCCCCAATATCTCATTTGTGTTTGATGTAAATAACTCTGGTAATTTGACGATGGCCGCTCCTACGATTACTGGCAATGCCATTAAAAACGCAAAATCCGAAGCTACTGAGTGATTTAATTTCTTTAGCAAACCCGCGCTCATGGTTATTCCAAATCTACTAATTCCAGCAAACAGCGCTAAAGATTGACCCATACCGATTACAAAAGCACTTTTCGCATTAATTCTGTGATCTATTTCTGCATCGGAATCTGAAAACTCATGTGGAATATCTCGTCTTGATAATTTCTCTGCCAGAATCAAAATTAAACCGTTGCAAAATAAGAAAATTGCTGAGAAAACTGGTTTACCAAAAATATTTTGAAAGTAATCACCAAAGACCACCCCGAGCACACCCACTGGTATTGTCGCAATTACTATGTAACCCAAAACTCGAAACTGGGTAGTTTGAAAATCCCTCTTAATTATTGATTTACCAGCGCCAAAAATTAAATTAAGCCATCTCTTGCGAAATACAATAAACAAGGCAATCGCGCTGGCTAAATGCATTGCGATGGTAATTAATAAATATGCCTGATTCTCATCTGTCATAAAAGTTAGAAAATTTCCCCCTATCCAAGCTGGGATTAAGATTGCATGACCAAGGCTGGAAATAGGAAATAACTCCGTGGCGCCTTGAATCAATCCAGTAATTATCGATTGCCAATAACTAAATTCCATGATATCCAATCTAGCAACGACCTGTTAGATCGAAGTAACCACTATAGTTTAACAGTGCAATCGATCATCCTTTGGTTTAAACATCATTTAAAACCCAACCGGAGTATCCCAATTACTCCATGGCGAGCATCATCTACGTGGGATCTCGGTTTAGCAAAAGAGGATATCGAACGTTTTTTTATTTTGATTTTTGGATTAACGATATTTGGTCTCGGCGAATCTCTTCTGGTAATTGCATCACTTGGTAACTCACCCTGGGTTGTTTTGGCAGAGGGAATATCAAAGAACTCACCCTTTAATATCGGGCAAGCAACTTTCCTTACTAGCTTGGTAGTTTTATTACTTTGGATTCCGTTGAAACAACGGCCAGGTTTTGGCACAGTAATGAATATGATATTTATTGCTGCAGCTATAGAACTTGGAATAAGTATTTTTCCAAAAACAGAGAATTTAATTTTCAATTTGATTTATATTTTTTTGGGTATTGGTTTAGTGGGAACAGGTTCTGCCCTTTACATAACCTGCGGACTTGGCACTGGACCTCGAGATGGGCTGATGACCGGTCTTCACTACAAAACCGGTATCCGTGTGGGTCGAGTCCGGTTGGGTATTGAGTTACTAGCTCTAACTGCTGGCGTGCTCTTAGGTGGCACAGTCGGCATAGGAACAGCGCTCTTCGCTCTACTAATTGGGCAATCGGTGGCCGTTTCTCTAGGTGTCGTAGCGAGGCTTACCTCCGAGTAACCCTTAAGTTTGAGCCACTCCCCTCAGTTTGTTGGACTGAATTCAACAACATGTCGAAAACACCATGTTAAAAAAACAGAAGGGTAATACCATGCTTGATAGCTTCTTTAAAATCAGTCAGCGTGGCTCAACCGTAGGCCGTGAAGTTCGAGGCGGAATCGTCACATTCTTCACAATGGCATATATCGTTGCGCTCAATCCACTCATCATCGGTTTAGCAAAAGATGCTGATGGAAAATATATCGGCGGCGGAGATGCACCTAATCTTGCATTAGTTGCTGCAGCCACTGCATTAATTGCAGGAGTCATGACAATTCTGATGGGCGTAGTTGCAAACTTCCCATTAGCAATTGCAACCGGTCTAGGTTTAAACACATTTGTTGCAGTTGGAATTGCATCAAAAATGACTTGGGCAGATGCCATGGGCTTGATCGTTCTAGAAGGCCTAATAATTTTAGTTTTGGTACTTACTGGTTTCCGCTTAGCGGTTTTCCGCGCTGTACCTAGTCAATTAAAGATCGCGATATCTGTTGGTATCGGTCTTTTCATTGCATTAATTGGTTTAGTAGATGCTGGTTTCGTGCGTCGCACCGGATCTGGTCCAGTACCAGTAACTCTTGGCGATAATGGAACCCTTGTTGGCTGGCCAGTTATTGTCTTCACTTTTGGTTTAATTTTGATGATCGGTCTGATTGTTAAAAAAGTTAAAGGTGCTCTTCTAATTGGTATAACACTTACAACTATTGTTGCAGTAGCTGTTGAATCTGCTTTCAAAATTGGACCTAATTTTGATGGTGCAACCGGTACCGTAAATCCAAAGGGTTGGGGATTAAATGTTCCTGCTATTCCCGATGCAGTAGTTGCTACACCTAAATTTGATATTTTAGGTGACTTCAATCTTCTTGGTGGCTTTGATCGCATCTCACTAGTTGCAGCAGCTTTACTTGTATTTACATTGTTGCTAGCTGATTTCTTTGACACTATGGGAACTATGACCGCGATCGGACAACAAGCTGGATTAGTTGATCGTAACGGCAATGTAGAAGGTGCTGAGCGTATTTTGTTAATAGACTCAATTGCAGCTGCTGCAGGCGGCGCCGGTTCAGTCTCTTCAAATACTTCATATATTGAATCAGCTTCTGGTGTTGGTGAAGGTGCACGAACAGGTCTAGCTTCAGTTGTTACTGGAGTTTTATTCCTGCTTACAACCTTCCTGGCTCCGCTAGTCGCAGTAATTCCTTACGAAGCAGCAACACCTGCTTTGATCATCGTTGGATTCTTAATGATGAGTCAGATCAAGGGAATTGACTGGGATGATCTAGGTATAGCGATTCCTGCATTCTTAACAATCATTCTGATGCCATTTACTTACAATATTTCTGTAGGTATTGGCGCTGGATTTGTTTCATATGTAGTGATCCGCGTATTCCAAGGACGTAGCAAAGAAATCCATCCACTGATGTATGTAGTTGCTGGATTATTTATGGTTTACTTCTTGCAATCTCCAATTAATATCTGGACTGCATAATATAAATCAAATCAAATACTGGGTATCAGAAATGATGCCCAGTATTTTTTTACCAATTTATTGCTTTTTTGCCTTGCTTGCGCAGAATTTCATTTACTCGACTAAACGGTTTTGAACCAAAAAAGCCACGATGTGCCGAAAGCGGACTTGGGTGAGTAGTTTCAATTAATTTCTCTTTGGGAAATAAAGAATTAAACTTTGCCGCATCTTGGCCCCATAACACCCCGATCGCTCCCTGTTTTGCAACATAATCCACAATTCTGCCCGTTATGTTGTGCCAGCCAATACGTCGGTGACTACCGCTTGAATCAATATCAATGGTTAAGCTTTGATTTAAGAGCATTACACCTTGCGTTGTCCAATCTGACAAATCACCATTAACTCTTTTTATACCCAAATCACTCTCCAACTCTTTATAGATATTTCTCAAAGAGGCGGGCAATTTTGTCACCCCCTCATTTACCGAAAATGCCAGACCCATAGAATATAAATGATT
>WLQA01000093.1 GCA_009698515.1 Actinomycetota bacterium | reverse complement strand
GATCCGAAAGGAAAACTTTATTCCATCACATTAATACCTGGCGGGGAGTGGCACACCCATAAAGGATGGTTAAAGCATGATGAAATTGTTGGTAAACCAGAAGGTTCAATTTTTATAACTAACGGAGATTTAAAATTTCAAGCCTTTCGTCCGCTTTTGGGTGATTATGTTTTATCAATGCCCAGAGGGGCGACAATTATTTATCCTAAGGATGCCGCGATGATTGTTGGCGTTGCAGATATTAAACCGGGTGTTCGAGTTTTGGAATCTGGTATCGGCTCTGGCGCATTGTCTTTATCCTTGATTAGATCTGTAGGTGATAGTGGTTATGTTCACTCTATTGAAATTAGAGATGATTTTGCGCAAATTTCAAGAAGTAATGTAATCAATTACTTTGGTCATGAACCAAAGAATTGGGAATTAACTGTTGGCGCTTTTCAAGAACAAAAATTTAAACCGGAGTGGGATCGGGTTATCCTCGACATGCTTGCCCCTTGGGAGTGTGTGCAAACAGCTGCGGATGCACTGGTTCCTGGTGGCGTTATTCTCGCTTATGTTGCTACGACAACTCAGCTTTCTAAATTTGCAGAAGCATTAAAGGAAAGTGATTTATTTACTGAACCTGAAAGCACTGAAACAATTGTTCGTGGATGGCACCATGA
Source organism: Actinomycetota bacterium (assembly GCA_009698515.1). Classification (GTDB taxonomy): domain Bacteria; phylum Actinomycetota; class Actinomycetes; order Nanopelagicales; family Nanopelagicaceae; genus Nanopelagicus. The sequence continues at coordinate 3,322 of WLQA01000093.1, read as the reverse complement.
AGGTTTAGCGGTTCGCCCACAACATAGAATGATTGGTCACACAGGTTTTCTAACAATTGCCCGCCGCATGGCTCCAGGAGTTTCGGTATTACAACGCCGTAGAAGGCCTTCAAAAGGTAGCTACGGCGTTGCTGAATAAATCTTTAACTAACCTTTACTAGATCTACAACAAACACTAAAGTTTCATTTGCTGCGATTGGGCCAGATCCAGTTGCACCGTATCCGAGTGCTGGTGGAATCACTAGTAATCGTCTTCCGCCTTCTTTCATTCCTGGAATTCCTTGTTGCCATCCAGAAATCACACCACTTAATGGAAATGTTGCAGTTTGTCCGGAATCCCATGAGGACTGGACAACTTTTCCATCGCTCCAAGTCATAAGCACGTAGTGCACCTCTAAGGTTGATGTTGCGATTGCAGTTTGACCAGTTCCAACTATCACATCTTTTTTGACTAGATCAATGGATGGTTCTCCGCTTGGAGCGCCTATTTGTGGCGCGGCCCCAGCGTTATTTGTAACAGATGGCAATGCCATAGATGTTGAACTATCTCCAGTCATCTTTTCAACGCCTCCATCTGTTGAGCATGCAGTTAATACTGTAATTAACAGCATTGAGATCATTATTTTCTTCGTATAAGTATTTTGTTTCATCACAGGTAATCCTACCAATTGTAATAAGTGGTTAATCTAAGGCCATGAGCGCCGAGAAGACCGAACGTTTGATAAACCTGACGCTTGGCTTGCTTTCCACCACTAAATACCTCACAAAGGCTGAAATATTTGCAAATATTGCAGGTTACGAAGGTAGCGCAGAAACTAAAGAGAGAATGTTTGAGCGCGATAAGGATGAATTAAGAAATATGGGAATTCCCATAGAAGTTGGTGGGTTGGATCCGTTATTTGAAGATGAACAGGGATACCGAATAAGGAGTGCTGATATCCAGATTCAAGCTGATGAGTTTTCTAGCGAGGAACTTCTTTTTATGACAATGGCAGCAAATATTTGGAAGGAGTCTGCCTTATCAACGATTTCAAATAACGCGCTAATGAAAGTTGCATCTATAGACAGTGAGATTGGTTTTAGTCAGGAAGCCTTACCCATGATTAATGATTCTTTTGATTCCAATCAAATTAGCATTTTAATTGAAGCGATTTCTGAAAAAAGAGAAATCAGCTTTAAATACCACCATAAGCAGAGGAGTTTGCAACCTTATGGATTAAAAAGCTTGCATGGTGATTGGTATCTGATAGCGCGTGAGCATGCGGAAGTAAAGATTTTCAAATTAAAGAGATTTGAATCAAAGATCGATTTATCAAATAAGACAGATGCCTTTGAAAAGCCTTCAGATTTTAATCTTAATCATTATCTACCTAATGATCATCGCGAAAATATGTTACCGGCCATTTTGCGCGTAAGAAATGGAAAAGCAAATATTTTAAGATCATTAGGGTCAGTAAGTAATTTTGATGCAGAATGGGATACGTTAAATATCGATTATGAGGACAAAATAGAGTTTGTGAAAAAAATTCTCTGGTTTGGCACGGATGTAATCGTGGTATCACCAATAGAGATCAAAAATGAAGTTATCTCACAATTAAGTAGGAGTTCAAATGGCTGATTCAGCGATTACCAGAGCGGTTCGAGCGTTAGATCTAATTCCATACATTCTAGAAAATCCTGGAAATTCAGTTGAGCAACTTGCAAATAAATTTGAAACCTCAAGTAAACAGATAATTTCCGATTTAGAAGTAATCTTTATGTGTGGCTTGCCAGGTTACACGCCATATGAATTAATTGATCTTTCATTCGAAGATGGCATTGTTACCGTGGTTGACGCGCAGGTTCTGGATAAACCACGTAAATTCACCGAGACAGAGGCGGTTATAGTTTCCCTCGGATTACAACTGCTTTCAAATCTTGCTGAAAATATTGAATCTAAGGATCGAATAAGTAAATTAATTGAGAAACTAAGTTCAAAATTTAAAGCTACATCACAGATCGAATTAAGTTTGAGTAATAAGCCAACACATTATGACGCGGTAATTCACGCCATCACCGCAAAAAGCAATATCGAATTTTCTTATAAGTCGTTATCAAAAGATGAATTTACGAATAGAACCGTTAGCCCAATTCGAATATACACTTCAGGGGGAATCTATTACTTATCAGCATTTGATCTAAATAATAATGGCTTGCGGGTTTTCCGAATCGATTTGATAACTGATATCCGGTTGATCTCAGGCGTTTACAAAACAGGGGAGAATCCGATTTTTATTCAGACAATTGAATTTGAAATTGAAAGTACAAATGAATTGTTCATTGAGAAATATAGCTCGATTTTTAATGAAGTTACTAAGACAAAAACTGGATTCAACGCAAAGGGTTTGGTGAGCAATAGAGAATGGCTATTCCGGTTGTTGCTAAGTAACAGAGCTGAGGTTACGGTGATTAAGCCCCAAGATTTGGCTGATGACTTAATAGATCGAGCCGGAAAAATAGTAGATTTATACGCTGATAGTTCTAACAATTGATATTAGGCAGGCTAGGATACCCATATGAATCTTGATCGTCCTTGGCATATATTGGTTTTACTCATAGTTGTGGTTGTTTTGTTTGGCTCTAAGCGTCTACCGGATTCGGCTCGATCCCTAGGTCGATCTCTACGTATTTTTAAGAGTGAAATGAAGGAATTAAATAAAGAGGATGGTAAATCTGATAAAGATAATAAGCCTTCCTCTGACAATTAATAGGTAAAAGTGGGCAAGATCCGCGGTGGTGCTATGCCATTAATGGATCATGTGCGTGAATTTAGAAATCGATTCTTAAAATCCCTTTTTGCGATTGCAATACTTTCAGTAATTGGTTGGATTTTCTATGACGAGATTATTCAGGAATTAACCAAACCATTTTGTGATCTAAAAGCTGCCACCAGTAATGAACTTAATCATTGTGGTGATTTGTATATAAATGGATTGATTGGTCCCTTTAATTTGCATCTAAAAATAGCTTTTATCACCGGGCTAATTTTGGCAGCCCCATTTTGGTTGTATCAGTTCTGGGCCTTTATTACACCCGCCTTACATAAACGGGAGAAACGATTAGCTATTGTTTTTGTTTCTGTTGCAACGCCATTGTTTTTATCGGGATCTTTCACCGCGTATATTTTACTGCCACATGCAGTTAATGTTTTACTGGGATTTACTCCAAATGATCTAGGAAATTTAATTAGGTTTGATGAGTACCTAGATTTCGTGATGCGATTAATTTTGCTTTTTGGTATCGCCTTTGTATTGCCATTAGTCCTTCTACTACTAAATGTTGT
>WLQA01000092.1 GCA_009698515.1 Actinomycetota bacterium | reverse complement strand
TTTTGCCGCCGCGATCAACATCAACAACAGGCGTACCATCTACTGGGCGATCTGAAAGTTCAGTTCTGCGACCAGCTGTGTAAACGGATGGATGTTGCAGAAACAACAATGTATTGGGAGTCTTTCCAGTGATTACATCTTCAGCAATATTTTTTTGTAACTCCCAGGCAGGTAAATAATCAACAACTCCTAAATCGGAGATAGCTATCTTCGATTTGATTGCTTGTTGGGTATTCATGCGATAAGCCTAATTGGAGATGGAAAATTTGGCGAAATATGGAGGGCATCACATCTGCCAGGGCAGATTAGCCGGCAAATAAAAATTGCATCCACTAGAATTGCGACCTAAATCATTGGTAGTGCAATTTCTTGGAGAGGTTATTCATGTCAAAAACTAAGGCCACGACGAAAACTGTTAAACACCGCAAACCTTTTGCAATTTCTATGCTGGTTGTAATTGCTTGGTTTATGGTGACTGGAATTTTTGGCCCGCTATTTGGAAAATTGACCTCAGTACAAGAAAATAACAACTCCTCATTTTTGCCTAAGGGTGCAGAAGCAACTCAGGCATCTGAAGTAATTCAAACTTTTTCAGGCAAAGATTCCTTTAATTTCCCTACCTTAATTCTCTTTGAAGGAAAGGGTGATGCGCAAACCTTTGCAAAATTAAATGCTCACTTGGCTGGTGTTGGTTCACTGACTCTAGAGGATACTTCAGCAAAGATTTCAGATTATTTAGCACCTGGTCAACAAATTACAGTTTTTCCATCTGAGGATGGAAAGGCAATCCTTGCCAATATTCCACTTGATGGAAATTCAATCTCTAAATTATTAGAGAATGAAAAACCAGTGCTTCCCGCAGTTGTGGAGGCGTTGCGCGCTGATGTGAAACCAATTGCGCAATCACTCGGTGTAACTTCTTATGTAACGGGCCCAGGTGGTTTACTCGGAGATCTATTTGGCGCCTTTGGAACCTTAGATTCCTCTTTGCTGCTTACAACATTAGCTGTAGTGGCAGTTATTTTGATCGTTGTTTATCGATCTCCAATTTTATGGATCATTCCACTTCTATCTGCAATGTTTGCATTAACAACTGCGGGTGGAATTGTTTACCTGTTAGCAAAGAACAATATTATTGATGTTGATGGTCAGTCCCAAGGAATTCTCTCTGTACTTGTAATTGGTGCAGCTACCGATTACGCATTATTGCTAATTGCTCGTTACCGAGAAGAGCTTCATCATCATGAAAATAGATTTGATGCTATGCGCACTGCATACAAAGGCGTCTGGGAACCAATCTTGGCTTCTGGATCCACCGTTTCAATTTCATTATTAGTTTTATTGTTTAGCCAATTGACAAATACCGCCGGTCTTGGACCAATCGGTGCAATTGGAATTGTTTGCTCCATGATTACGATTCTTACTTTATTGCCGGCATTACTTCTTGTTTTCGGTCGATGGATTTTCTGGCCAAGAATTCCAAGAAATGATGGCGATGATCATGTTATGTCTGGTCCTTGGTCAAAGGTGGCAAATGCCATCGGTAACAAACCAAGAAAATCATGGATCATTACCGGCGCTGTTTTATTAGCTTTAGCATTTACATCAACAACGTTAAAGGCTGATGGAATAGGCACTGTCGATACATTTACTGGTAATCCAGAATCTGTGGTTGGTCAAAAATTATTGCTAAATCACTTCCCAGGTGGCGAGGGAGATCCAACTCAAGTAGTTGTTAGTGCGGACAAGATTGATGCCGTATCAGCAGCATTGAAAAATGCACCTGGTGTAATGGCAATAGCGCCACAACTTGAATCAATGCCAATTCCTGGTCAACCAATGCCAGCTGTAAAGATTGTTAATGGCAAAGCTATTTTGAATCTAACTTTAGATAAAGCACCAGATAGCGTGGAAGCTGGAAATGAAGTTCCAAAGATTCGCGAACTGGCACATGCAGCAGATGCAACCTCTCTAGTTGGTGGCACAAGTGCGGTTTACCACGATGTCAGAGAAGCAAATAAGCGAGATAACCGAACAATTATTCCAATAATCTTATTTGTGATTACATTGATTTTAGGCTTACTGCTGCGCAGTATTTTAAGTGCGGTAGTTCTACTTGGAACTGTAGTTCTTTCATACTTTGCAACTCTAGGCGCGTGTGCATTGGTCTTTAACCACGTTTTCGGTTTTGCTGGGGGAGATAACTCATTCCCATTATTTGCCTTCATCTTCTTGGTAGCACTAGGAATCGATTACAACATATTTCTGATGACACGTGTTCGCGAAGAGTCGATCAAGATCGGAACTCGAGCTGGTGTAATTAAAGGCGTTACTGTTACTGGTGCGGTAATTACATCTGCCGGAATTGTTCTTGCGGCAACATTTGCGGTACTTGGTTTGCTGCCATTAGTTCCACTAGCAGAGCTTGGTTTTGCTGTGGCATTTGGAGTTTTACTAGACACCATTATCGTGCGGTCAATTTTGGTTCCAGCATTGGTTCATGAAATCGGACCAAAGATTTGGTGGCCGTCAAAGTTGCAACATGAGAAGAAGTAATCTATAAATCTGTAATGAGTAAATCAGATTTAGCAAAAGCGCCTCGCGTCGGTATCGCAGGATACGGATTAGCGGGGCGCTTTTTCCATGCACCAATGCTCAAGGGTGCCGGATTTCATGTAGTTGGGGCTTTAACAACTAAAGCAGAGCGCAAAGCAGAAGCAGAAAAAGATTTTCCGGATATTACTGTCGTTTCAAAATTAACAGATTTACTCAAACTCGATCTTGATCTGTTGGTTGTGGCATCGGCAAATAATGCACATGCAGAGCAAGCGATTGCCGGTTTACGGGCTGGGATACCAACAGTTGTTGATAAACCGATGGGTCGCACATTGGCAGAAACCCAATCAATTATTGATGTTTCTAAATCAACTGGTGTGGCAGTAACTACATACTTCAATCGGAAATTTGATAGTGATGCCTTAACAATTAAGAAAATAATTAAAGAAGGTGTACTTGGAAATATTTTCAGATTGGATTCAAGATTTGAAAGATTTCGACCAGAGTTAACTGCAGGATCTTGGCGGGAGCAATCAACGGCGGCTGATGGTGGCGGAAACCTATTAGATTTGCAGCCACATCTAGTATCAACAGCAACGGATTGGTTTGGGCCGGCAACTTTAATTGCGGCATCGGTTCGATCAATTCGCGGCGCAGCAGATGATGACATTTCATTACTTTTAAAGCATGACTCCGGTGTGGATTCCTACTTATCTGCAAGTGCAATTAATGGTGCACCTGGTCCGCGAATTAGATTGACCGGAGATAAAGGCTCATTAGTGATTAATGATTTAGATCCACAAGAAGCAATGTTAAAAAATGGCTTGTATCCAAAGGATGGCAAATGGAGCCAAGGCGCAAAAAGCACTGCTTACCTGCAATTAGGTGATGAGAAGATTGCTTATCAGTGCGAGGATGGAAATTACGCACAATTTTATAATTTAGTTAAGGCTGCACTTTCTGGTGGAAAGTGGCCAGTTAGTGTCGATGAAGCCTTGATGGTCGCAACAATTATCGATCAAGCACGCAAAATTTCATTTCGCTAAATGAAATTTGATTGCATCGTAATTGGTGCTGGCTTAGCTGGATTAACTGCAGCAAGAGATTTACAAGAGGCTGGAAAATCAGTATTAATCCTGGAAGCCACAAATGCAGTGGGTGGTCGTGTTAAAAGTGATCATGTTGATGGCTACATTTTAGATCATGGCTTTCAAGTTATAAATCCCAAATATCCGCAGGTTACAAAAACTGGAGTTTTACCAAAACTAGATTTTCAAAGTATTTCTGGAAAAATTAGATTGTTCGAAGAGGATCACCTAGTGGGCTATACATTGGGATCTCTCTCTAATAAAACCGGAAGTTTGCTGGAAAAAAGTAAATTTGTGGGTTTTTTAATCAATCCCAAAGTTTCAAATGCATACCAATTTGATCATTACCTAAGAGCATTCCCAAAGTTTTATCAAATA
>WLQA01000091.1 GCA_009698515.1 Actinomycetota bacterium | reverse complement strand
CTACAAAACCTGGGGTAAATGGTGAAACCAATAGTCCAGTAAACAAGTAGCCAATTACTGAAGGTAAACCAACTTTTCTCGCCGCAAATCCCATGGTAGCTGCCGCCGTTAAAACTACCCCAACATTAAGTACTAAAGGTGCGGTTTCAATGACAGATGCCATTTATTAATCATAGAGATAATTCAGATTTGATGAGTCAGAAATAAACTCATTTTTAAGGCAGTTCTCAGCATTGGGCTTCTAATTGTCTAGAAAGATTTACCAGTGCTTTGGAGAAATATTGTGGGCAGTTTCATGACTTAAGCATTTCCACACACAAGCACCGTAATTCCGGCTTATAGGGCGACTCTTCTTTAAGATTTAGTTACTGCGAGTAACTTTAATTCTGTGCAATAATTCGTACACGATGGATTGGTAGCAATCGGGACTTGGTTAATAGCCAAGTCCCTTTTGCTTTCCACAGAGTTATTTCATACACAGGTTTTTCCATTCCAAAGTTTCACTGCTTAGCACTTGCGTAACTTCGCTCTCGTGATGGGGGCGTGTTGTAATTGGCAGCCTGTTGGTTTACCAATCCATCGGAGCGGGTTCAAATCCCGTCGTCTCCACCACAGTCTTAACTGATTCGACTCGACCTATTGGTAGTGGTCAAAAGAGTTGCACCAGATTTGCATGAAAGAGCCCTGAGAAATCGGGGCTCTTTCTATTTGGGTTCCGACTTGTAAATGGAAACATATCCTTAAAGAAGTTGTGGCTGAAACTAGAGCCTCCGACTTATAGGGCGACTCTTCTTTTTACCTATAAAATTTAATTTATGGTTTTCCAAATTGTTAATGGCTTGCGCTCTATAGAGTTTGGCAATCCTGGTGCATCTCGAGATAAATTGATTTCATTTATTCTAGATGGCAATAAAAGAGCGACAGCGGGCACGCTCCAATGGGATTATGTTGCCGAGAATGAACCAATCGAACATGTTGGCGAAAAGTTAGCGGTTCTCGATAATCTGAATCAACATGTTGCAACAATTCAAGCAACGAGAGTTGAAGTTAAAAGATTTGTAGATGTGCCAGATGAATTTGCATTAGCCGAGGCTGAAGGTGATTTAAATGGGGATGATTTCCGGGCTAGTCATCACAGCTTTTGGTCAAAACTTGGCCTTGAGATAAAAGATGATACCGAGATTGTTCTTGTTTATTTTGATTTAGTGGAAGATCGTCGCAACCTATAACTCTAAGAGTTGGTTTTGTAGATGGTTTTATTTAACTTCTAAATTATTTAGATTTCTTCTTTGCAATAATTTCTGCAGACTTAATTCGGTTTGATTCAAATTGATTTGCCTTTGAATCCTTTGGATAACCAATTGCCACACCGCAAAGTAATCGGTAATTCTTAGGGATTTCAAACTCTTTTCTAACAACATCATCCCAAATAGCAGCAGCTCCTTGTGGGCAAGTACCTAGTCCGTGAGCATGCGCAGAGAGAACAAGATTTTCTAACATTAAACCAGCATCATTGGCTGAGAAAATACCAAGGCTTTTGTGGACATAAATAAATAATTCGGTAGGTGCACCAAAGAATTTATAGTTGGCTGCCCACCAATTATCTCGAGCTAATTTATCCTCGCGCGCAATTCCGTAATGAGAATATAGATCCGCGCCTAATCTCATCGCCCTTGGCTTTAAATCCTTTGAATATGGCTTTCCAATTAATCTATTGCTAGTTGGCAATCCATAACGAGTAATTGCAATTCTGATCTTGCCGATCAAACCTTTGCGAAGATTTGTAGATAAGTAAGCCCAGCGTTTACTAAATTCAGTACTGATTCGATCCTTAGAATCCCCAGTTGCAATTGCAATCATAAAGGGGCGAGTGTTAGACCAACTTGGTGCGGTTAATGCATCGGTCAGAATTTGATCAAGTTTTTCTTGGGGGATTGCATCCGGCAAGAAATCACGAGTGGTTCGGCGAGATGCCAAAAACTCTGAAATCTGCTCACTACTTAACTTACTTTTTGATCCCATGATTATGGGCGATTAATTAAAGAATGTAATTATCGCGCCAGCAATTGTGAGGTTAAGTGCATCATTTGTTGTTTCAATTATCCAAACTTTAAGTGACTCTCCGCCAAACAAACGGTGAGAAAGAGAGGAGAACATTGAGATTCCCACACCTAGTGCTAATCCAACTAATGCTCCGCTGAGGATTCCAAAATCTGCATTATTTTTCTGCAAAGAAGTAATAATCACTGCAAGTGTAATTGTCTGTGCTATTACACCCAGGATTGTTCCGCCAAATAACAAGACTGGCTTATTTTGGTTGGTAGTTAATTGACCATTTGCAATACCACGGGCCTTCATCCAAACTGGATAAAAAGTCTTTGGGCCAAACCAAATAGCTCCACTGATAAAGCTAACTAGAAATGCCACAAAAACCCCTACGAAATTTATCTCTGAAAATATCATTGGGAAATAGTAATTGATGGTTATGCTTTTTCCGTGAAATTCCTTATCTCGGTGATTGATGATCTATCTAATTCTGGAACCCCTGCTGAAATGTCCGCCATTGATGCGTTTAATGATGGTTTAAGGGCAAATAACCAATTCATATTTGCATGGGGATTAGAAGATCCAGCAACAGCAACTGTTATTGATAATCGAAATGGTGCAAATACTGAAACCGGTAAACCACTCTTTGATGCTAAGGAAAATATCAGTGGATTTTGGTTAATTGAGGCGGCAAATCAAGAGAGTGCTAAGAAATTGGCTTATGAGGCATCTAAAGCGTGCAATCGCAAAGTAGAACTTCGCAAGCTCCACGGCAATTAATTAAGCCCTAAGCCACTTCTTGCGTTCTGCAGGTGAGAATTTCTCGATGGAATACCGAAGCATTGTGCGCGGCATTATCGAAACATTCTCTTTAAGGTAATTACGAAGCAGCGGACCATCCATCTTTCCAACCTCACGAAGCGCCCAACCAACTGCCTTATGAATTAAATCGTGATCATCATTCATAAGTAGATCAGCCATTTCCAAGGTTGGATATGGATCACCTGCACGTTGGAAAGCAAATGTGAAGATTACTGCCATTCGTTTCTCCCAAAGATTTTTACTCTTAGCCAATTTTTTAAGAAATGCCAGAGCAGATTTTTCATTTAATAAATACTTACCCATTCGAACGCCAGTTACATCAATTAAATCCCAATTATTTATGTGACCAGCTTTTAATTGCTTGATATAAAAATTAAATAATCTCTTTTGAGTTGCCCTAGATTGAGCTTTTTCAAACTGTGCTACCAAGATAAGTAGCCCACAAAAGCGAACCTCGTGATAAATCGATTCCGTTAATTTCTTTATCTCGGCAATGGGCAAATCCTTGTATTTCTTTGCAATCATTCGATTCTGCGGAACCATTACGCCAAGAAAGATGTCACCTTCAGCGTAATCACCGGGACCTGTTTTAAAGAACCACTGCAGATCCTTTGCTTTGCGCGGGTTGGATACTGAGCGAAGTTCAGAAATTACAGTTTTTGCATTTTCCATAAATTAATAATATTAGAAAATTCTTGGTGCTAGCCTGATCTCATGAGTTTGGAAGCATTAAGGCACTCTGAAGTTCTTGCACCCTTCTTCTTTTTAATTGGTTTGCAACTTCGTAATGAAATCTCCCACATTAAAGAGATTCTCTTGCCTAGCTTTGCAGCAATTGGCGGCATGGTGATACCTGCTGGAATTTATCTAGTAATAAATAGTGGCAGCGATAATCAAGATGGATGGCCGCTGGTGATGCCCACAGATATTGCATTGGTGATGATTGTTGTTTTGCTGCTTGGCAAAAGAGTTCGGGTTGAATTAAAAACTTTCTTATTGGCACTAGCTGTTGCAGATGATTTACTATCCATAGTTGTACTTGGAGCTAAATACTCTGGCGAGTTAAAACCAACTGAAGTTTTAGCAAGTATTGGTGCAGTTTTATTGGGCGCTGCTACCGGAAAAGTTCCATTTGAGAAAACATTTACTGCTTTTGTAAAT
>WLQA01000090.1 GCA_009698515.1 Actinomycetota bacterium | reverse complement strand
ACTGCAAGGGGGACCTTGTGGGAGAGTAGATCGCCGCCGGACTCAATTTATAAAAGCCACTAGAGAAATCTGGTGGCTTTTTTTATTTACTTATTAATTATCCACAATAAATATATATAAAAAATTATTTGTCACTGCCTCAGGAAAGAATTACCGATGAGATTACCGAAGAGATAAGAACTTACTGGGAGGGTGCGATTATTAAAAAAACAGCAAATAAAAAAACATTGAATAAAGAGACAATAATGAGGAAATTACCTAAGAATTCAGATGTTAGTGAGTATGTCAATCAAGTTTCTTTAATTGGACGATTAAGCGGTGAACCTTTTGAGAAAGTTTTACCAAGCGGAGACAAGGTGGTTGAATTTAGAGTAGTTATTGAGCGAGGTACAAACTCTGTGAAGGATAAAAGGAAGATCGTTGACACAATTGATGTTGCGGCTTGGAGTGCTTTAAATCGAAAGGTAGCGCTTAAATTAGATGAAAATTCCTGGGTTTGCGTCTTCGGAAGTATCCGGCGCCGATTTTGGCAATCTCCAGCTGGATTAGCTAGTCGCTGGCAGGTTGAAGCGAGCGATATTTCTACTCTTTAGGTACCTTTAACCCATGAGCCAAGACCTTTTTTCTTCGTTAAAGAATTACGCTGCCAAGTTATCTAATGGGGAGAAAAGCCCTGCCGAGATAGCTTCCGCCTTGAATATCTGGTTGAAAGAAAGTGGCGATTCAATTAAAGAGAAGATTGAGTCAGAGGTAAAACAAAGCGTTAGCAAGATGGGCTTTGCCAAACAAAGTGATTTGGATAAGTTGCAAAAACAAATAGATCAACTTCTAAAAAAAGCAGATTTGAAAAAATCCTCCGTGGCTAAGAAACCTGCTAAGAAAATCGTAAAATCAGCGGTTAAGAAAAAGGCTAAAAATGGAAAATGATTTAACTACTCAGATATCTGCAGATATAACGCTTATTAAAGAGCGCATTGCCAATTTATCTCAATTGGATCTTGCAGAACATAGCGATGCTTTTGAAGAAGTTCATAGATTGTTACAGCACGCACTTTCAAATCTTGACGGAATCTAATTCCAAATGAAAACCCGCTTAGATGCGGAGCTAGTTCGTCGCGGTTTAGCTCGTTCGCGCGAGAGCGCTTCTGAACTGATCTTAAACAATTTAGTTCTAGTTTCTGGAATTCCGGCATCAAAGGTGGCTACTCAAGTTGATGCGCAAACCTCCATAATTTTGAAGGATCAAAATGATAAGTATGTATCTCGAGGCGGATACAAGTTGGAGGGAGCGTTAAATAAATTTACATCAATAGAAATTGCTGGCAAAGTAATTTTAGATGCTGGTGCATCCACCGGTGGTTTCACCGATGTGTTGCTGCAAAATCAAGCTTCTAAGGTGATTGCAGTTGATGTTGGTTACGGGCAATTGGCTTGGGAGTTGCAAACAAATCCTCGGGTGAAAATTCTTGATCGAATTAATATTCGAAATATTACTTTGGAACAAGTAGGCGAGAGAGTAGATGTGGTTGTTGCTGACTTATCCTTTATCTCCCTGAAACTTGTATTGGCACCATTAATCTCAGTGAGTAAAGAGGATGCGCATTTCTTATTAATGGTTAAACCACAATTTGAAGTTGGTAAAGAGAGTTTGGGTGCTGGTGGAGTTGTTCGAGAAATCGCGCTGCGAAAATCTGCTGTAACTGAGGTTGCAAAATACGCCTTTTCTCTTGGTTTGGGTTGCCTAGGAGTAGTAGCAAGCACCTTGCCAGGGCCTGCAGGCAATGTGGAGTACTTCTTGTGGCTTAAGGCAAATGCTCCGGCATTATTAGAAGTAGATTTAGACAATGCGATATCAGAAGGCCCCCAATAATGAGTGCTAATTCCAGAAATTGTTTGCTGGTTGTACATCCACATCGACAAGAGGCCCAAGATGCAGCGGTTATTTTCGCCAACGAATTAAAAGTTGCTGGATTTCAAGTTTTTTCAAATATCTCAATTACCGGCGCTGAAAATTATGACAATGGTCAAGAACTGGAAATAGTTTTAGTTTTAGGCGGGGATGGCACGATTTTAAGAGCTGCTGAGTTGGTTCGGGATCAACAGACTCCAATCCTTGGAGTAAATCTAGGTCATGTTGGTTTTTTGGCTGAAGTAGAAAAACCATCTACATCTGAAATTGTAAATGCTATTAAAAATAAAAGTTATCAAACAGAAGAGAGAATGATTTTAAGTTATCGCTTAATTAGGGGAGAAAAAGAGATTGCCGCTGGATGGGCCCTAAATGAAGTAACAATTGAACGAAACGATCATCAAATGATTGAAGTGCTTACTCAAATAGATCACCGCCCGTTATCTAGATGGGGTTGCGATGCCGTAATTTGCGCTACACCTACCGGATCAACCGCTTACGCTTTTTCTGCCGGTGGACCAGTTGTGTGGCCAGAAGTAGATGCATTAGTTCTCCTGCCATTAGCAGCACATGCTTTATTTTCAAGACCAATGGTTGTTTCACCAAAATCAGAGATTGTGATTGATCTCGAATCGGAATCGGCAGATCTAAACGCAGATGGTTTACGTCGGATCAAGTTGCAATTAAATGATCGAATAATTTTGACTAGTGATAAAAAAGATGCAGTTTTGGCACATATAAAAGAGACAAATTTTGCAGATCGCTTAGTTGCTAAATTTAAATTACCGGTCGAGGGTTGGCGTGGCTAAATCGGCTAAATCTAAACTGGAAGAGATTTCAATAAGAGGTTTAGGTGTTATTGATTCATCAAATATCGAGTTTCATGATGGTTTAACTGTCCTTACTGGTGAAACAGGTGCTGGCAAAACAATGGTGTTGACCGCCTTGGGGTTGGTGTTGGGAAATAAATCTGATTCTGATCTAGTCAGATTAGGCGCAGAAAGAGCAACTGTCACTGGAAGATTTTCAATTGATAAAAATCTCGCCCAAATCATTGAAGAAAATGGCGGAAGTGTTGAAAGTGATTGCGCGATTATTACCAGAACGGTTAGTGCACAAGGTAAATCTCGTGTATTAATCGGAGGAGCTCTTACTTCAGCCTCTTTTGTTGCTGATTTGGGTCTGCAATTAGTTGAAATCCATCAGCAGTCATCTAGTTTGAGATTAACTAAAGCAAATACTGTAAGAGAGTTAGTTGATTCTTTCGGAAGAGTATCTACAGATAAGTACCAAGAACTTTTTTCTCAATTTAATGAATTAACACGCAGGGTAACTGAATTAAAGGCTCAGTTGGCCCGGCGAGATAGTGAGATTGGTGAATTAAAAGCATTTGCGCAGGCATTTGCGGAGGTTAAACCGCTACCGGGTGAGATAGAGCTAATTGAGAACGAAATCTCCAAACTAGGTTCGGTAGAGGAGATAAATCAGATTTTGGTTAATGGATTAAACAATATAGAAAATGATGAGATTTCGGCAATTAATTCCCTACTACAGACCAAAAAAGATTTGGAGAAATTACGCGATAAAGATTTATCCCTTGATTTAATTATTGATAAATATGTTGAAAATACATTAAATTTGCAAGAAACGATGGGCGACATTGCCTCCTATCTTTCTAAGTTAGAAGCCGATCCTAAGAGGTTTGATTATCTACAAAATCGTAAGTCAGCAATTAATTCATTAATAAAAAAATATGGAAAAGGCTCAGATAAAACTCAGGCCTACGACCAGTTAATTCTTGATGGTCAATCTGCACAGATGCGAATAGATGACTTGTCTGGTGGTGAAGAGAGAATTGGGCAGATTCAAAAGCAATTATCAGAGTTGTTCAATCTGATGCGTAATGAGGCTGCCCAGATTAGTAAATCAAGAGAGGTAGCTGCTGAAAAATTAGCTTTAGCGGTAACAAATGAAATTAGAGCTTTATCAATGCCTAATGGGGCGTTGAGTATAAAACTTAACAGTAAAGATTCATCAAACCCAAGCAATTTTCAATCTTATGGATTGGATGAACTGGAGATTTTATTTTGCAGCCATCAGGGAGGTAAAGAGTTGCCATTAAATAAAGTAGCTAGCGGTGGAGAACTT
>WLQA01000009.1 GCA_009698515.1 Actinomycetota bacterium | reverse complement strand
CACCGGTAAATTTATTGGTAAGGGTGGAAACCTAGAAGAAACTGTTACGAAAAATAACCTAGAAGCGGCAGAGGAAATTGCACGTCAACTTCGCCTGCGCGATATGGGTGGAATTATCGTGATCGACTTTATTGATATGACACTTGAATCAAACCGGGAACAAGTTCTTCGTAGATTAGTTGAATGTTTAGGTCGCGATCGCACCAAGCATCAAGTAGCTGAAGTAACCTCACTTGGCTTAGTACAAATGACACGCAAACGTGTTGGTCAAGGATTAATTGAAGCTTTCTCAACAACTTGTGAAAGTTGTGGTGGACGTGGAATTCATATTCATGCAGAACCTGTAAATAAGGTTGCGCTAGAAAAGGATATGGAACAACGCTTTGCTAAGACATCTAAGGCTGAAAAAGAGTTAGATGAAGATTCTGATGAAAATTCAGATGAAAATTCAGATGATGAATCTGAAAGTAATGATGTTGTTGAACAAACTCCAAAATCTGAGGTAGTAGTTGAAACCGGTCGCCGTAAAGGTCGCCGGGCAGTTAGTACCGGAGTTATCAGCACAAATTAATCACGAGATCCCGCCTCGGTTTGACCCAAACCAGCGGAATCTCTACCCTTACACCCCTGTCCATTAAAGATTCTGGACATTTAGATACTTAGACTCAAGGAGCACAACGTGTACGCGATTGTTAAAGCTGGCGGACGCCAAGAGAAGGTTTCAGTTGGTGAAACCCTGGTTGTAGATCGCATCGATGCTGCCGTTGGTTCATCTGTAACTTTTCCAGCAGTTCTACTTGTAGATGGTGCTGATGTAACTGCAGATCCAAAAGCGCTTTCATCTGTAAAGGTGACTGGCGAAATTTTGGCAGAGCAAAAGGGTCCAAAGATTGCGATTCTTCGTTACAAGAACAAAACCGGATATCGCCGTCGTCAGGGATACCGTTCAAAATTAACTCGTGTAAAAATTACTGGAATTAATAAATAAGGGACGGTGCAAATAAATGGCAAGTAAAAAGGGTGTCTCCTCAACACGAAATGGTCGCGACTCCAATGCGCAGTACCTTGGCATTAAGCGTTTTGCTGGACAGGTAGTTAAAGGCGGAGAAATTTTGGTTCGCCAACGCGGAACATACTTCCACCCAGGCAAGAATGTTGGCATCGGAAAAGATGACACATTATTTGCACTACAAGGTGGTTCAGTTGAATTCGGTCGCGCTCGCGGTCGTCGCGTTGTAAATATTGTGCCAGTCGCTTAATAAAGCGGAAAAAGTATTAATAGTGGGTCCGCTTACCGCGGGCCCATTTTTGTTTTAATGGTTTACTTTTAAAGGTTAATTTAGGAAAGGAGTTAACGTGGCCTCATTTGTTGATCGCGTAACTCTGCATGCTAGCGCCGGTAAAGGTGGCGATGGTTGTGTTTCTGTGCACCGTGAAAAATTTAAACCACTAGGCGGACCAGATGGCGCTAATGGTGGTCGTGGTGGCGATGTTGTTTTAGTTGTAGATCCAGATGTCACAACACTTTTAGATTTTCACCATTCACCCCACCGAACTGGTACCGATGGCAAGCAAGGTGCTGGAGATTTTAATAATGGCGCAGAAGGTAAAGATTTAATTTTAGGTGTACCAAATGGCACAGTTGTTAAAGATGCAAATGGTGAAGTGATTGCAGATTTGGTTGGTTACGGCACCAGATTTATGGCGGCGCAAGGTGGCAAGGGCGGATTAGGAAATGCTGGACTTGCTAACTCAAAACGTCGCGCACCAGGTTTTGCACTTCTTGGTGAACCAGGTGAGACCCGAACATTATTTTTAGAGTTAAAGAGCGTTGCCGATATTGGCTTAGTTGGTTATCCAAGTGCTGGTAAATCCTCATTAATTGCAGCAATGTCAGCTGCTCGTCCCAAGATTGCTGAATATCCATTTACAACTTTGGTACCAAACCTTGGTGTTGTACAAGCAGGAGATACTCGCTTTACCGCAGCAGATGTTCCTGGATTAATTCCAGGTGCAAGTGAAGGTAAGGGTTTAGGCCATGAATTCTTGCGACATGTAGAACGATGCGCCGCGTTAGTTCATGTTTTAGATTGTGGCACTTTAGAAACTGACCGAGATCCAATTAAAGATTTTGATGTAATTGAAGAGGAGTTAAAGTTATACGGCGGACTTTCAGATCGCCCAAGAATTATTGCGCTTAATAAAATCGATTTACCAGATGGCAAAGCTATGGCCGATATGGTGCAACCAACATTAGAAGCACTTGGCTTTCCAGTTTTTCAAGTATCAGCTGCCAGCCGCGAAGGTATGCAGGAATTAATTTATGCGATGGCACAGATTGTGCAAAAAGTTCGCAAGGATCAAAAGGCGCAAGAGACCACACGTATTGTGCTTCGCCCAGTTGCCGTTGATGACAAGGGCTTTAAAGTTATTGCAAATACCGATGGCACATTTAATGTAATTGGTGACAAACCACAACGATGGGTAAAACAAACTGATTTTGGTAATGCCGAAGCGATTGGTTATTTAGCAGATCGCCTTGCCTCATACGGCGTAGAAAAAGAGTTATTTAAACAAGGTGCCAAAGCTGGCGATGAGGTACGAATTGGTATTGGCGATGACGCAGTTATCTTTGATTGGGAGCCAAGTATTGAAGCAGGAGCTGAGTTACTAGCCGGTCCTCGTGGTGAAGATCTTCGTTTATCAACGCCATGGCGTATGGATTTAAATGATGATGTTGATCAATTAAGTGATGATGAGATTGAAATGCAATGGGAGTACAACACCGCGAACCCAAGAGATCCGCGGGTTGAACAAGATAGCTAACTCTTTAAGTTAGAGATATCTAGTAATACCTTTGCAGTATCGGATTCATGATCTGAATCAGTTGGATTATCACTTAACTTAACAATCACAGTTCTAGTTGCTGGATTTACAAAGATAAATTGTCCGTGCAAACCAAGTGCCATTGTTATTCCAGGATATGGATGCCAAACCTGGGCGCCATAACCCCAATTGCGATCTAATTTTGTAACTGGCGTAGTCATTCGAGTAAGCCATGTTTTATCAATTATTTTATTTGGCCCGGCATAGCCACCATTAAGAATTAACATACCTATTTTTGCATAATCAATTGCGGAAGCATTAAAGCAGCAGAAGGTTTTTTCCGTTCCACCAATATGGTCCACATTCCAGGTTGCTGGATACTTAGCACCGGCTGGTTGCCAAACATTTTTACTAAAGTAATCAGCCACCTTCATGTTGGTAACCTTTTTAATAATCATGCCTAGCATTTGGGTATCAACGCTCATGTATTCAGATTTAGTACCTGGATCAAATGACATCTTTCGATTATTTTTTAAGAACCAATCAACATCAGTAGATGCATACATCTGGGCAATGGCAACGCCCCAACCAGATGGGCCAGATGGGTAGTTATCAGATACGCCAACGCCAGCTTGCATATCAAGCAAACTTTGAATTGTTACCTTATCGAAGGTAGTTCCAGTTTTTAAATCTGGGAAGTAATTAACAAAGTAATCACTCTCTTTAATCTTTCCTTGATTGATTAATTGCCCAATCATGATTGAGGTCATGGTCTTGGCAACTGAGTAGGAAGGAAGTTGTGAACTTTGCGTTACGCCATCTTTGTACCACTCGTGAGTCAGTACGCCATTTCGGATAACTAAAAATGCATTTGAATCAGTTGCGGTTAACCATTTATCCCATGTCAATGTTTCTTTTTTATACATAACCTCTGCTGGCATTTTTTCAACTGCAGTTGGCAGATTAATTGGAGCAGTTGCCGGATCAATTACATGCCATGGCAACAAGGTGGGTGTCTTTGATGCTGGCGCCAAACCTAATTTAATTGTGGCAAGTGGATCTGGATAGCGGACCACTTTTAAAAATCCAAACAATGCTAAGTAGATAACTAATAATGAGATTACGGTGTTACGCAGGATTTTGATTAATCGCTTCATGTCTTTAAGCCTAAAGGTTGGGATCTTGCTATGTGTGGATTGAAGTAAGATTGTCCATATGTCCGGCATATCTCGTGATGAAGTAGCAAATCTGGCAAGGCTGGCTCGTATTGAAATGAGCGATGCTGAACTTGATCACCTATCAGGTGAGATGCAGGTAATTCTTGGCGCAGTTGCCAGAGTGCAAGAGGTTGCAGGCGCAGATGTGCCACCAACATCTCATCCAATTCCAGTAAACAATGTAGTTCGCGAAGATGTTGTTGTACCAAGTCTTTCACCAACAGATGCTTTATCTGGTGCTCCGGCAAGTGCTGAACAAAGATTTAAAGTCCCACAAATTTTGGGTGAAGAGTAATGAGCATTCGTAATACCGCAGCGCAAATGTCTGATGCGCTTGCGAAAAAAGAGATCAGCGCAGTTGAACTTGCTAATCAACATTATGCACAAATTGAAGCGGTAGATAAAGATGTTCATGCTTTTTTACATCTTGATAAAGCAGGTGCAATTGCGCAAGCAGAGAGCATTGATAAAAAACGCGCAGCTGGTGAGAAATTATCGCCACTAGCTGGTGTACCACTTGCATTAAAAGATGTATTAGTACAAAAAGGTGTACCAACAACTTGTGGCTCAAAGATGCTTGAAGGTTGGCGCCCACCATACGATGCAACAGTTGTTACAAAGTTAAAAGATGCTGGAATTGTTATTTTAGGTAAAACAAATATGGATGAGTTCGCTATGGGTTCATCAACAGAAAACTCAGCTTATGGTCCAACCCATAATCCTTGGGATTTAACTCGTATTCCTGGCGGCTCAGGTGGCGGATCATCCGCAGCCCTTGCTGCATTTGAAGCACCACTTGCAATTGGTACCGATACTGGTGGCTCCATCAGACAACCAGCTGCAGTAACTGGAACAGTTGGAGTTAAACCAACCTACGGCGGCGTTTCACGTTATGGCCTAGTTGCATTTTCATCTTCATTAGATCAAGCAGGTCCATGTGCGCGAACTGTTTTAGATACCGCGTTATTGCACCAAACAATTGCTGGCTTTGATCCAAAGGATTCAACCAGCATTAATCACGCTGTTCCTGATGTAGTTGCAGCTGCTAAGAAAAAAGATGTAAAGGGTTTGCGAATTGGAATCGTTAAGCAATTAGCTGGTGAGGGATACCAAAAGGGTGTTGAGAATAAATTTAATGAAGCGGTTGCTGAATTAGTAAAGCTGGGCGCCGAAATTGTTGAAGTATCTTGTCCAAACTTTGAGTACGCACTTGCTGCTTATTACTTAATTGCACCATCTGAATGTTCCTCTAACTTAGCCCGCTTTGATTCAATGCGATTTGGATTACGAGTTGGCGATGATGGCGCAAAGGGTGCCGAAGAGGTTATGAACTTAACTCGCCAAGCAGGTTTTGGTCGCGAGGTTAAGCGCCGCATCATTCTTGGTACCTACGCTTTATCTTCTGGTTATTACGATGCTTATTACGGAAGTGCACAAAAGGTGCGCACCTTAATTAAACAAGATTTTGATGCCGCATTTGAAAAATGTGATGTTTTAGTTTCACCAACTGCGCCAACTACAGCATTTAAAATTGGTGAAAAATCCAATGATCCACTTGCTATGTATTTAAATGACATTGCAACTATTCCAGTAAATATGGCTGGCATTGGCGGCATGAGCCTGCCTTGCGGATTAGCTGAAGAAGATAATCTGCCGGTTGGTTTCCAGATCATGTCACCTGCCATGAAAGATGATCGAATGTACTTAGTCGGTGGCGCATTAGAAGCGGCATTGCTTGCTAAGTGGGGTAAGCCATTACTTGATTTCGCACCAAAGCTAGCAGGATCAAAATGAGTTTAAATTACGAGCAAGCAATTGAAAAGTATGAACCAACATTGGGACTAGAAGTTCATGTTGAGTTAAATACTAAATCAAAGATGTTTTGTGGTTGTGCAACTGAATTTGGCGCCGAACCAAATACCCAAACCTGTCCAGTTTGCCTAGGTTTACCGGGCGCACTTCCAGTTGTTAATAAAACAGCAATTGAATCTTCGATTTTAATTGGCTTAGCCCTTAATTGTTCGATTGCACCATTTTCTAGATTTGCTCGCAAAAATTACTTTTATCCAGATATGCCAAAGAATTTTCAGACATCCCAATACGATGAACCAATCTGTGTAAATGGATATTTAGATGTAGAGATTGAAACAGATGAAGGTGCTAAGACTTTCCGGATTGATATTGAACGTGTTCACATGGAAGAGGACACAGGTAAATCACTTCACGTAGGTGGATCAACTGGTCGAATTCATGGCGCTGAGTACTCATTACTTGATTACAACCGTGCTGGAATTCCACTAGTTGAAATTGTTACCAAGATTGTGCCAAACACTGGCAAGTACGCACCACAAGTTGCCCGGGCGTATGTTGCAGCACTTCGCGATATTTTACGTGGCTTAAAAGTTTCAGATGTAAAGATGGAGCAAGGCTCACTTCGTTGCGATGTAAATCTTTCGCTTTCGCCAGCTGGCAGCGGCGCACTTGGCACACGAAGTGAAACTAAAAATGTGAACTCACTTCGCTCTGTAGAGCGCGCAGTAAGCGGTGAAGTTGTTCGCCAAGCAAATCGTTTGCAAGCAGGAGAAAAAATTGTGCAAGAGACTCGTCACTTCTTAGAGGAAAGTGGTGAAACTCGTCCGGGTCGATCAAAGGAACAAGCAGAGGATTACCGTTACTTCCCAGAACCAGATTTAGTTCCAGTTGTTCCGGATAGTAAATGGATTGAAGAGTTACGTAAAACTTTGCCAGAGAAACCAGCAGATCGTCGCAAACGTTTACAAACAGAGTGGTCAGTTCCAGAAAAAGAGATGACCGCCATGGTTAATGCTGAGTTATTAGATACGGTAGAAGAGACGGTAAAACTCGGTGCTGATCCAACAAAGGCGCGCGGTTGGTGGCTAGGTGAAATCTCACGAGTTGCTAATGAGCGCGAAGTTTTAGCAACAGAATTAATATCAGTAGCTGCAGTTGCTGAGGTAATCAATTTAATTAATCAAGGTGAGTTAACCGATAAATTAGCGCGACAAGTTGTTGAAGGTGTAATTGCCGGAGAGGGCACACCTGCTGAAGTTATTAATAAGCGCGGCCTAAAGGTTGTATCTGATGATGGCGCCTTAATGAAAGCGATTGAAGATGCAATTGCGGCGCAACCAGATACGGCAGAGCGCATTCGTGGTGGAAATATTCCTGCAGCTGGTGCGTTAATTGGCGCAGTTATGAAGGCAACTGGCGGCCAAGCAGATGCTGCCAAGGTGCGTGAACTGCTACTTAAACATTTGGGACAGTAAAGTTAACTCATGAGCAACAACATGAAGCCAAGATCTGGACTTGTGACAGATGGCATGGAGCGCGCTCCAGCACGAGGAATGTTGCGTGCCGTTGGTATGAAAGATGAAGATTTTGCTAAACCACAAATTGGAATTGCATCATCTTGGAATGAAATCACACCTTGTAACTTGTCATTAGATCGCTTAGCAAAAGCATCAAAGATTGGTGTTACAAAAGCTGGCGGATTCCCAATGCAATTTGGCACGATCTCTGTTTCTGATGGAATCTCCATGGGTCATGAAGGAATGCACTTCTCATTAGTATCCCGCGAAGTAATTGCAGACTCAGTTGAAGCTGTGATGCAGGCAGAACGCTTAGATGGCATGGTTACATTTGCTGGTTGCGATAAATCATTGCCAGGCATGATGATGGCAGCTGCGCGAATTGATGTGGCAAGTGTTTTTGTTTATGCAGGTTCAATTATGCCGGGCAAGGTTGATGGTCGCGATGTAACAATTATCGATGCCTTTGAAGCAGTTGGTGCATGTGCACGTGGCTTAATTTCCCAAGAAGAGGTGGACAAGATTGAACGCGCAATCTGTCCAGGTGAAGGTGCATGTGGCGGTATGTACACCGCAAACACAATGGCCGCAGTTGGTGAAGCAATTGGATTATCACTTCCTGGATCAGCATCCCCACCATCTATTGATCGCCGCCGGGATGATTATGCAATTAAATCTGGCGAAGCAGTTGTTGAGTTAATCCGTCAAGGAATTACAACTCGCGATATTTTGACTAAGAAAGCCTTTGAAAATGCGATCACAATTGTTATGGCACTTGGTGGTTCCACAAACGCTGTTCTGCATTTACTTGCCATTGCCCATGAGGCAGAGGTTGATTTAACACTTGAGGATTTCCAACGCATTGGCGCAAAGGTGCCACTACTTGGTGATCTAAAACCATTTGGTAAGTATGTAATGACAGATGTCGACAAGGTTGGCGGAATTCCGGTAATTCTTCGCGCATTATTAGATGCTGGTTTATTACATGGTGATTGTTTGACTGTGACTGGAAAAACCATGGCAGAGAATTTAAAGGACATTAGACCACCAGATCCAGATGGTGAAATATTAAAAGCGGTAAAGAATCCACTTTCAACTGGTGGCGGCATAACAATTCTTGGTGGCTCACTTGCACCAGATGGTGCAGTTTGTAAAACAGCTGGCATTGATGTTGATGTATTTGAAGGTCCGGCAAAGGTTTTTGAACGCGAGCAAGCGGCGATGGATGCATTAGAGAATGGATCAATTATTGCTGGTGATGTTGTTGTTATTCGTTATGAAGGTCCAAAGGGTGGACCAGGAATGCGCGAGATGTTAATGATTACTGGCGCAATTAAAGGTGCTGGTCTTGGTAAATCTGTTTTGTTATTAACTGATGGTCGTTTTTCTGGTGGCACAACTGGTTTATGTGTTGGTCACGTTGCACCTGAAGCGGTAGATGGTGGACCAATTGCATTTGTTAATACTGGTGATCGTGTGCGAATTGATGTGAAAAATCGTAAGTTAGATTTACTAGTTGATGATGCAGAGCTTGCTAATCGCAAAAAAGATTTCAAACCTTTGTCTCATAAGTACAAACATGGCGTTCTTGCAAAATACACAAAGGTGGTTGGTTCCGCCTCACAGGGTGCGGTCTGCTGCTAAGTAAGTAACATTTAAGTAATTTTTACGTTCACAATATGAGACCGGTATCTCAGGGTTTGACCTAACCCCTAACCTGCTGAGAAACTACGGCCATGTCTAACGCATCGCTAATTTCTAGCACCGTGATCACATCTGTGGTCGTGGTGATTATCGAGCGTGCGCGCTAACTAGAAAAGTTAGTTCGCACCCCTCAGATAACACTGAGGGGTTTTGTTTTAGGGGAGGAAGAAATGACGAAAGTGACTGGCGCACAGTCTCTAGTTAATTCACTAGAAGCTGCTGGCGTTGATGTCATGTTCGGAATTCCGGGCGGTGCAATTCTTCCTGCTTACGATCCGATTTATGATTCAAAGATTCGCCACATCTTGGTTCGACATGAACAAGGTGCCGGTCATGCAGCAACTGGATATGCACAAGCAACTGGTCGCGTTGGAGTTTGTATTGCAACATCCGGACCTGGTGCAACAAATTTAGTAACACCACTTGCTGATGCACAAATGGATTCAGTCCCAATCGTTGCAATTACCGGACAAGTTCCCGGACCTGCAATTGGCACAGATGCATTTCAAGAAGCAGATATTCGCGGCGTAACGATGCCGGTTACCAAACACAATTATTTAATTACTGATCCAAATGATATTCCGCGCGCAATTGCCGAGGCATTTCATATAGCAAGTACTGGACGACCAGGTGCGGTTCTAGTTGATATTGCAAAAGATGCTTTGCAAATGGAGACCACCTTTAATTATCCAAAGCAGGTATCACTTGCTGGTTACAACCCAGTTCTTGAGCCAAAGACGCAAGCGATATCTGATGCTGCAGCATTAATTGCGCAATCTAAAAAACCAGTTCTTTATGTTGGCGGCGGAATCATTAAGGCAAATGCCGCTAAAGAGTTATTGCTATTAGCTGAGATAACCGGTGCACCAGTTGTAACAACTTTGATGGCACGTGGTGCCTTCCCAGATTCACATCCGCAACATCTTGGCATGCCTGGTATGCATGGAACTGTTGCTGCTGTAACTGCATTACAAAAGGCAGATTTATTAATCACCTTAGGTGCTCGCTTTGATGATCGAGTAACTGGAAAGCTTTCCACCTTTGCACCTAATGCCAAAGTAATTCACGCCGATATTGATCCAGCTGAAATTGGTAAAAATCGCCACGCTGATGTTGCCATCATTGGTGATTTAAGAAATATCTTAATTAAATTAAATCCAGCGGTTAAAGCCCAGTTTGCAAAATCAGCGCCAGATTTAACTCCATGGCAAAATGAGGTTTACACCTGGCGCAAAAATTTCCCACTTGGTTATGACAAGCCAGCAGATGGTTCTATCTCACCACAATATGTAATTGAGCGAATTGGAAAAATTTCCGGACCAGACACAATCTTTGCTGCCGGTGTTGGTCAACATCAGATGTGGGCTTCACAATTTATTGGTTATGAAAAGCCAAGAACTTGGCTTAACTCAGGCGGCCTTGGAACTATGGGATATGCAGTTCCTGCTGCAATGGGTGCAAAGGTTGGCGCACCAGATACCACTGTCTGGGCAATCGATGGCGATGGCTGTTTCCAAATGACTAATCAAGAGTTAGTTACTTGTGCGCTAAATAATATTCCAATCAAGGTTGCCATTATTAATAATGAATCACTTGGCATGGTTCGCCAGTGGCAAACCCTTTTCTATAACCAACGTTATTCAAATACCAGCTTAGAATCTAAGCGAATTCCTGATTTTAAAATGCTTGCTGAAGCAATGGGATGTGTTGGTCTTCGTTGTGATCGTCCAGAGGATGTTGATAAAACTATTGAAGCTGCGATGGCAATTAATGATCGCCCAGTAGTTGTTGATTTCAGCGTATTCCGCGATGCCATGGTTTGGCCAATGGTTGCAGCTGGTAAATCAAATGATGACATCACTGTTGTGCGCTCTATGGCACCTGTCTGGGATTCACAGGAGTTGTAATGGCGCTGCATACATTGGCTGTTCTAGTTGAAAACTCACCAGGTGTACTGGCACGTGTTGCCTCATTATTTTCTCGTCGTGGTTACAACATTGATTCACTTGCGGTGGGACCAACTGAAAATCCAAAGGTTTCTCGCATGACCATCGTGCTTAACTTAGAAGGCCACGCCCTTGATCAAGTAAGTGCGCAATTATTTAAATTAGTAAATGTGATTGGAATTTCAGAGATGAAATTATCTGATTCATTACAACGTGAATTATTGCTAGTAAAGGTGCCGGCAAATCCAATTACGAAAGAGATTGCGGCAAAATTTAATGCAATTATTTCAGATGAATCTGATGGCTCGATGTCACTTGAAGCAGTTGGAGAGAAGGCAAGTATCGAAGGATTACTTGCTGCATTAAAACCACATGGAATTCGTGAGCTAGTTCAATCAGGGTTAGTAGCACTTGAGCGAGGAGCCAGTACCTTGGCCGATCGCACATTAACTACGATGGGCACTGCGAATGAATCAAATCCCGATAATAAAACAGCTGATTACCAAAACTAATCTAAGGAGCAAACATGGCAACGATGTATCACGATGAAGATGCAGATCTATCGATCATCCAATCAAAGAAGGTTGCGGTAATTGGATATGGATCGCAAGGACATGCGCACGCACTTTCACTACGCGATAGCGGTGTTGATGTAACTGTTGGTTTAGCTGAAGGATCAAAATCTCGCGAGAAAGCACAAGCAGAAGGATTAAAGGTTGCATCTGTTGCCGATGCAGTTAAAAATGCTGATGTAATTATGTTGCTGGCGCCAGATCACGTACAACGTCATATTTACAATGATTCCATCGCACCAAATATGAAGGATGGCGCTGCGCTATTTTTCGGCCACGGTTTTAATATCCGCTTTGGTTACATCAAACCACCAGCAAATGTTGATGTTTGTATGGTCGCGCCAAAGGGTCCAGGACATTTAGTTCGCCGCGAATACTCAGCAGGACGCGGTGTGCCAGTAATTGTTGCAGTAGAGCAAGATGCAACTGGAAATGCTTGGCCATTAACTCTTTCATACGCCAAAGCAATTGGTGGACTTCGCGCAGGTGGAATTCTTACTACCTTTACTGAAGAGACTGAAACAGATCTATTTGGTGAGCAATCAGTGCTTTGTGGTGGCGCATCTCAATTAGTTATGTACGGCTTTGAAACATTAATTGAAGCTGGCTACCAACCAGAGGTTGCCTACTTTGAGTGCTTGCATGAACTTAAATTAATTGTTGACCTGATGTATGAAGGTGGAATTGCTAAGCAACGTTGGTCTGTATCTGACACCGCTGAATATGGCGATTATGTTTCAGGTCCACGTGTAATTGATCCAAGTGTTAAAGAGAACATGAAAAAAGTATTAGCTGATGTGCAATCAGGTGCATTTGCTAAACGCTTCATTGATGATCAAGAAGCAGGAGCACCAGAGTTCAAGGCACTTCGTGCAAAAGGTGAATCACATCCAATCGAAGAGGTTGGTCGTAACCTGCGCAAGATGATGTCTTGGGTTAAATCTGGAAATAAAGATGATTACAAAGAAGGTACAGCAGCACGTGGCTAATAAACCATCTTTAGCAAAACCAATTGTTTTAATTGCTGAAGAGTTAAGTCCAGCAACGCTTGAAGCGTTAGGACCTGACTTTGAGGTGCGCAATTGCAATGGCGCAGATCGCGCTGAACTTTTAGCAGCACTTGGTAAAGGTGTGGATGCAGTTTTAATCCGCTCTGCTACCAAGATGGATGCCGAAGCAATTGCAGCAGCAAAGGGTTTAAAGGTAATTGCACGTGCCGGTGTTGGTTTAGATAATGTTGAAATTCCAGCGGCAACTGCTGCTGGTGTAATGGTGGTTAATGCACCAACTTCAAATATTGTCTCAGCCGCAGAGCTAGCAATTGGTTTACTTCTTGCATCTGCCAGATTTATTTCACCAGCACATGCGGCGCTTCGCAATGGCAAGTGGGCTCGTTCTAAATACACCGGTGCAGAATTATTTGAAAAAACATTAGGAATTGTTGGCTTTGGTCGAATTGGTCAATTAGTTGCAGCTCGCATGCAAGCATTTGGTATGGATGTAGTTGCCTACGATCCATATCTACAACCAGCTCGTGCTGCGCAATTAAATGTGCGTTTAGTGGAATTAGATGAACTACTTAAGATCTCTGATTTCATCACTATTCACCTGCCAAAGACAAAAGAGACTGCAAATTTAATTGGTACAGAT
>WLQA01000089.1 GCA_009698515.1 Actinomycetota bacterium | reverse complement strand
TTGCGCCCCATTGCTTATCAACCATCAACTTAGCAATATTCTTTTGTTCAGGTGTGCCATACATATATGCAACATGTGCAAATGCAGTACCAGATGCGTAAATATGAATAGATGGGTTAGAACCTAAAACCATTTCCGCAATTGCCCAACGAACAGATGGTGGAATTGCAGTTCCGCCTAATTCAACTGGTGCATCAATACGCCACCACTCATTATCCATAAAAGTTTTGTAAGATTTTTTAAATGATGCTGGCAGCTTTGCATCTCCAGTTGCGGGATTAAAATCAACACCTTCGCGATCGCCATCAATAAATGAAGCAGCTAAATCATTTTCAGCTAATCGCTTTACCTCCTCCAACATTCCCATCGCAGTTTCGCGATCGAGGTCGGCATAAAGTGATTTACCTAGAATTGATTCGCGGCCAAGAAGATCAAATAAACAGAACTCGATGTCGCGCAGATTAGATATGTAATGTCCCATTGGGTAAGCATGCTACTGCCGAGTAACTTAATCAATACCCGTTAGTAGGTTTTCCTACCCCCATTTTTTACGCCTAGAAGATAGGGTCGGCCCATGTTAATTAGCGATCGCGATATCAGAGCTGAAATAGCCGCCGGCCGAGTAAAGGTCGAACCTTTTACCGAAGCGATGGTCCAACCATCCAGCGTTGATGTCCGACTAGATCGTTTTTTCCGCGTCTTTGAAAACCATAAGTATGAAGTTATTGATCCATCAAAGGAGCAATCTGAATTAACTCGCGAGGTTGCAGTTGCCCCAAATGAGTTTTTTATTTTGCATCCAGGAGAGTTTGTTTTAGCAAGTACTTATGAAGTTATTACTTTGCCAGATGACATCGCTGGTCGGTTAGAAGGAAAATCATCATTAGGTCGTTTAGGTTTATTAACCCACTCAACTGCTGGATTTATTGATCCAGGATTTTCTGGTCACATCACACTAGAGCTTTCTAATGTGGCGAATTTGCCAGTTAAATTATTTCCTGGAATGAAGATTGGCCAACTTTGTTTAATTAAATTATCTTCACCAGCAGAGCATCCATATGGATCAGCTGTTTATGGTTCACGTTATCAAGGTCAACGTGGTCCAACACCTTCAAAATCTCACTTAAATTTTCACCAGAGTGAAATTAAGTAATTAAGCTTTAATTAATCCTGGTTTAGAAAGTGCAATTTAAAGGTTGCACCCTCACCTAATTTAGATTGCACAGAAACATAACCACCATGTGCCTTCATAACCGCATCAACAATTGAAAGTCCAAGCCCACTTCCTTCACCACTATTTCTAGCTCGTGATGGGTCGGCGCGGAAAAATCTTTCAAAGATTCGCTCTTGATCACTTTCAGATAATCCTGGGCCATTATCGGAAACTGAAATTACTGTTTCCGCAACTCCTTGTTCTAGTGAAATTTTAATTTGTGAACCATCTTGTGTGTGAGTTCTCGCATTTGCTAATAAATTAGCAACAACTTGATGAATGCGCTGAGAATCTCCTAATACAAATATCTCCGCACTTGGTAGTGAAACTTCAATCGGATGATTTGGCCCTGCGGCTTTTGCAGATGCCACCGCTTCACTTACTAATGTATTTAAATCAACTGGATCTTGCGCCATTTCGCGAGATTGATCTAACCGGGCCAGTAAAAGTAAATCCTCGACCAATGTGCTCATGCGTATAGATTCTTTTTCAATTCGACTTACTAACTCTTTGGTTTTCTCCTCGCCAACAACTGCGCCTTGGCGATGAAGTTCGGCAAA
Source organism: Actinomycetota bacterium (assembly GCA_009698515.1). GTDB lineage: Bacteria > Actinomycetota > Actinomycetes > Nanopelagicales > Nanopelagicaceae > Nanopelagicus. The sequence goes on along the minus strand of WLQA01000089.1, from coordinate 2,394 downwards.
CCCACGGATTGCAGTAAGTGGTGTGCGAAGTTCATGAGATGCATCGGCAACAAAGCGGCGCAATTTACTTTCGCTATTTACTCGCGCTGCAAATGATTCTTCAATACGACTTAACATTGTGTTTAATGAGGTTGTTAATCGACCAACCTCTGTATCTGGCCGGGCCTCTGGCAAACGTGCTGATAAATCACCAGCTGCGATAGCTTCCGCTGTTTCTTCAACCTTCTCCAATGGCTTAAGTGAGATAGCAATAATCCAACGAGAAACCAACGCAATGGCAAGCAGTGCAATTAAACCTAAAATTAAAAAGAAAAAACCAAGTCGGTTCAAAGTCCGATCAACATCAGCTAGTGAGTTGGCAACAACCACACTGCCTAACCCAGTTGGTAACACCTGCGCGATTGCGCGAACATCTGGCTGACCATCCTTACCTTTAATAGTGAATGGTTGATTACCTTTTGCTTGCACCTGCGCAATAGACATTCCAACTACTGCAATTTGTTCTTTAGTTAAATCTCCACCAACTCGACCAATTAAATTTCCATCAACATCTAATAATGAAACAGATGCAGTTGTTGGCACGCCACGAAGTGGGCGAAACTCATGAAATGGTGAGTTCTCATCAGTAATTTCCTCCTCGATTCCTGCGCGATCTAATCGAGTTAATGAACCACCGGAAATATCTAGTAATTCACGATCTACTTGCGAAATTAAATATGAGCGAAGTGCGGTATTTGCTGCGAAATCTGATGCGCTAATTGCAAGTGCTGTTAAAACAACAGCGGCCAAAATAAGTCGGTTGCGCAAACTCCAGAGTGATAAGGGTGTGCGCACCCGACTTAATGGCGACTTCATTTAATTGTTAATTTGCTGCAGGCAGTCGCAAGCGATACCCCACACCACGAACGGTGTGAATTAATGCAGGTTCATAAACATCAATCTTCTTACGGAGATAGGAGACATAAGTTTCGACAATTCCCATATCGCCGCGGAAGTCATACTGCCAAACATGATCCAGAATCTGTGCCTTACTTACAACACGATCTGCATTGATCATTAAGTAACGCAGTAATAAAAATTCAGTAGGGGAGAGATCAATTAAATTTCCAGCTCTGCGAACCTCATGAGTTGCCTCATCTAATTCAAGATCTGCAAATCTAATTTTTTCCTCATCAGGTAAAACTTCAGTTGCACCCGTGCGACGAAGCAGTGCGCGCAATCTGGCAACTAACTCTTCTAGAGAGAAAGGTTTAGTTACATAATCATCGCCACCGATTGTTAATCCGGCAATCTTGTCCTCAACTGAATCTTTTGCAGTTAAAAACAAAACACCAACATTGTGGCCTTCACTTCTTAATTGGCGACAAACCTCAAAACCATTTTGGTCTGGCAACATGACATCAAGGATCAAAGCATGTGGTTTGAACTCTTCTGCAATTTGTAATGCTTGCGCACCAGTTGCAGCGGTACGAACATCAAAGCCAACAAACTTTAAGCTGGTGGCAATTAATTCGCTAATACTGTTTTCATCATCAACTACCAAAATTCTTTGGGTTGACGCGGTTGTATCTTGGGCGTTACTCACACGATCTTTTACTGCAGTCATTTTTTCATCACCTCGAAGGAGATGATTATCTACCAGGCTGGGGATTTGCTGAGAATAGCCGTAAATTACGCCTGAGGTTTTACGCTCCGAAGCAGCGCCTGCGCCACATCCAGTACCTCTACGGAGCTCTCACGAGCCACCATGCCATCAGAAACCATAACTCGGCAAAACGGACAGCCAACTGCAACCTCTTCGGCGCCAGTGGCAATTGCTTCATCGACTCGATTTAAATTAATTCGAGTTCCAATTTTTTCTTCCATCCACATTCTGCCACCACCTGCGCCGCAACAAAATGATCGCTCTTGATTACGTGGCATCTCAGTTATTTCAATACCAGCAGATTCAAGTAATTCACGAGGTGGTTGGTAAATCTGATTATGCCGACCTAAGTAACAAGGATCGTGATAGGTCAACTTCTTTTCAGATTTTGCCACCGGCTTTAATCTTCCCTCTTTTACCAATTGATTTAATAATTGCGTGTGGTGAACCATTTGCAATTCAAAACCTTGTTGTTTGTAATCGCGGCCAATTGTTGTAAAGCAATGTGGGCAGGTAACAACTACTTTTTTAACACCGCGGGTACCAAATGTTTCTTGCAGTGTTTCAATATTTTCTCGAGACAAGATTTGATATAAAAATTCATTTCCACTTCGACGTGCTGGATCACCAGAACATGTCTCACGCTTTCCAAGAACACCAAACTTCACACCAGACATATAAAGTAATTCAGCAACCGCTTTTGTAGTTTTCTTTGCGCGCTCCTCGTAAGCACCTGCGCAACCAACCCA
>WLQA01000088.1 GCA_009698515.1 Actinomycetota bacterium | reverse complement strand
TGGATATTTACTTGATGGAAGAAATCTGACATAAACCAACCAGCGCTATATCCACCAATTGCCCAAAATGCTACGAAACCAAGATCTAGCAGTCCGGCATAACCAACCACAATATTTAAACCAAGTGCACAAATAACCCAAACTAATGATTCATTAACTGTGGAAGCTGGCATCCATTTTTGGAAAAAACTGGCAACTTCATATGGAAGAAGATCAACGATGAATGCATAGAACACCCATATTGAAACTGCTGCAATTGTAAAACCACGGATCCATTTTGCTTGATCAAAACTTTTACTGCCTTTTTTGCTCTTTTTTTCTGATTTTCGTTTTAGTGAAATTTTCATGGTTAAACCTTTTCAATCATAGGTTTACCTAGCAAGCCGGTTGGCTTGAAAGTCATTAATAAAATCAAAATTGAGAACACAACGGTTTGTGACCATTGTTGTCCAAGGCCAATCGGTAGACCATCATTTAATCCCTGAATTAAGCCAATTAAAATCGCGCCGAGAACTGCGCCAGATAGATTTCCAATTCCACCCAACACTGCAGAGGTGAAAGCAATTAAGCCAAGTTGATACCCCAGGTTGTAGTTAGTTACTCCTCTGGTTTGTTGGAACAGCAAGCCGGCCGCGCCAGCTAGAGCCCCACCTAAGGCGAAGGTGAATGAGATGGTTTTATTCACATCAATACCCATCAAGCGAGCAGCATCTGCATCTTGCGCAGTTGCTCGCATTGCTTTACCGCGACGAGTTTTAGTAACAATGAAGGTCATTAAAATTAATAATGGAATAGTCACCATAAAGGAGATCATTGTCGTATATGGAATATGGACTCCAGAAATTACCAATTCACCTTGTGGCAAAACTGAGTTCCAAGTTTTAGGACCAGATCCATTCCAGCGAATTCCGATAAATTGAATAATAAATGAAACACCCACGGCGGTAATTAACGGAGCCAGCTTTGGGGCTCTACGTAATTTACGATATGCAAATCTTTCGATCGCGACATTTATGGTGGCACAAAAACCCATAACTGCGATTAAACAAGCGAAAAATACAATGTAACCCACATTTGATGGATCCTGTTGGCCAAACCAAACTGAAATGAATGTGGCGGCAAATAAGCCACCTAACATAAATAGATCACCGTGAGCAAAGTTGATTAATTCGATGATTCCGTAAACCAAGGTGTAACCCAAAGCAATTAGCGCATATAAAACACCATTGCTAATGCCAATTACAGAGGCTTGAAAAAATTGAGAAGGTGATTTAACTAAGTTAATACCTAGCCATACCGATACAAGAACAATAATTAAAGTTGCTGCGAAGCGTTCGAAAATTACTCGGGTGGAGAAGCTAGATGATCCTCTTGCCATTCTCGACCCCTTCATAAATTAGAAGAATTTGATCTGGTTACTTTGACTATCTTATGTGAAACGGGGGCGATTTTTCACGCCCCCGCAACACTTTCCTACCTTTCAGTTTCCTGAAAGAAGGGTTACTTCTGAACTGTCCAAGCCTGAACAGTAGTTTCCTTATTGTCCTTAACTACCTCAATAGTGATATCAATTGCGTTGATATCTCCAGTAGCTGGATCAATTGTTGCTGCCTTACCAAGTACAGACTCATCAGCTGTCAATGAGACTCCTGCGCCTGTGAATACAGCATCGCGAACACCCTTACGAGTTCCGTCTGATGCAGCAATTGCCTTCAAAATAAATTGAACAGCAGCTACACCGTAAATTGGGTATGAACCAACTGGATCAGAACCGTACTTCGCCTTGTAATCTGCAACAAACTTTGCGCCAGCACCATTTGGGTTGTTAGCGATCAAAAGATCTGTTGATAGACCTGCGAATGAAAGGTATGCACCTTGAGCTTCTGGAAGCTCATTGAACTCTGGGTAGCCAGTGAATCCATCTGGACCCATCAACTTAACCTTTGTGTTGTCGCCAAGGATCTTTACCTTGTCCTTAGTCAACTGTCCACCGTTGTTATCAAAGATTCCTGCAAAGTAAACCATATCTGGCTTAAGTGCCTTGATCTTTGTAAACAAAGCTGAGTAGTCAGTTTGCTTCTTGTCCCAACCTTCACCGTAAGCATTTGGAGAAAGAACCTTGATTCCTTGCTTCTTAGCTTCAGTTGTGAAAGCTTGACCAACACCTTGACCGTAAGTCTCAGTGTCATTTAGAACGTAAACAGAATTTACCTTTAGTACCTGCTTAGCGAACTGAGCCGCTGCAGCACCTTGGTTGTCATCTGTTGTACAAACACGTGCGTATGAACGGTTACCAGTTGGGAAGTACTTCTCTGGCTCGCCTTCATTCCAAGTCTTTGTAAGACCTGGGTTTGTGTTTGCGTTTGAAATCATAAGCATTGGTCCGTCTGGAGCTTGGTTAACAACTGGAGCAATGATCTTTGCGCAACCTGAGTTGTAAGTTCCCATGATGGCAACTTCCTTCTTGTTTGCTACGTGATCTTGCGCGTTAGCTGCACACTTTGCATCATCCCAAGAACCCTTGGCTGCTGTTGCATTGTCGTATGACTTAAATGCAATTTCGTATGTTCCAGCTTTGTAACCTTGTTGTTCAAGGTAAAGCTCGATTGCTTTGTTTGTTGAATCATTTGAATCAAATGCTGATCCTTGTAGAGGTAGATCAGTTGAAATGATCAACTTGTTTGAAGAGCTGCAACCAGATAGTGCAGTTGCAGCAATTGCAGCAACAGCAAAACCGATAACAATCTTTGACAGTTTTTTCATTGGTACCTTTCTGTTTGTCTTCCTGTTCATATATCCCGGGACAGGGAGGTGAGAAGGGTATTAGGGGTGATACGACCAAATCAATCCGTGGACCGATCTATCCAGATACCGAGACTATCCCCCGCATAAAAATGGGGCTTTATTACTTAAATGTTACTTATCTGGCGCCAGCTCAGGATTAATTACTGCGGCGGCAACATCCTTCATCGAGATCCTTCTATCCATTGCTGTTTTTTGAATCCAAGAAAATGCTTCTGGCTCTGAAAGATTTAGTGCTTTCATCAAAATACCTTTAGCGCGATCTATTATTTTCCGCGTTTCCAATCTTTCATATATATCTGCCACCTCTTCTTCTAATGATTTCATTTGTTTATGACGGCTAATTGCAATCTCGATCGCCGGAATTAAATCATTTATCGAAAATGGTTTTACAACATAGGCCATAACGCCAGCATCCCTGGCTCTTTCCACCAATTCTCGTTGGCTAAATGCGGTCAGCATTAAAACAGGTGCAATCTTAATTATTTGTTCAGCGGCAGTAATGCCATCTACTTCTGGCATCTTTACATCCAAAATTGCTAGATCAGGTTTGTGGATTTTGGCTTGTTCAATTGCAACCGCTCCATTTTCAGCTTGTGCAATAACTTCATATCCTGCCTCGGTAAGCATTTCAACAAGATCTAATCTAATAATCGTCTCATCTTCGGCAACTAAAATCCGGATCTTAGATCTTTTATTTTCAGTGCTCATGTGCCTCGAGTCGGATTCGAACCGACACTATACGGTTTTTGAGACCGTCCTCTCTACCGTTGGAGTACCGAGGCGTTGATCGTAAATAGATCGAATTAAGTTTAAAGGAGTAAGGGATTTAACTGAAATTACTTGCGGTAAGCAGGCGCAGCGCCACCTACGGCATCACCTATTTTATGAACGCGCATCGCATTAATTGAGCCAGGAATCCCAGGAGGTGAACCGGCAACAATTAAAACCAAGTCATCGATATTTACTCGCTTAGATTCAATTAATAATGTATCTACCTGCATCACCATTTCATCGGTGTGGTTTACAACGGCGGTCAACATCGGCTCGACTCCCCATGAAAGAGCTAAGCGATTGTATGTACCAACATCTGGTGTCATTGCCAGCATTGGAATGGGCGAACGCAATCTTGACATTCTTCTTGCAGAATCTCCGCTTTGCGTAAATGCAACTAAATACTTTGCGCCAACTGTTAAACCAACCTCTGTTGCTGCTTTCGTAATGGCGCCACCCTTTGTTGCTGGTGAGTGTTTAAGAGGTGGAATCTGATCTAATGCCACGGTTTCGGTATGTTCAATAATTCTAGCCATGGTCTGAACTGTTTCAATTGGAAAATCTCCAACAGAGGTCTCTCCAGATAACATCAAAGCATCCGC
>WLQA01000087.1 GCA_009698515.1 Actinomycetota bacterium | reverse complement strand
CAACACAATTAATTACTGCCGCAACAACTCTTTTGCCATTTTATTTATATGACGGAATTGCAGAGGACAAGTATGAATTAGGACCGGTTCTGGCGATGATTGCACTTGGTGTATTTGGATCGGGCTTTGCATATATCTGGAACTTTTCCATAATTGCAGCAGCTGGCAGTTCTATAGCCAGCACCGTAACTTACTTAACACCCGTCGTTGCGGTATTTGTGGGATGGTTGTTCTTAGGGGAAAATATTTCCTGGCATGAACCAGCAGGTGCATTGCTAGTAATAATTGGTGCTGCTTGGTCACAAGGCCGATTTAAACGGAAGGCAAAGATCTAATGAAGAAAATTGCCTTATTACTTTCATTTGTTTTCTTATTAAATATGCAACCAGCTCATGCTGAAGATGTCTTACCTAAATCATTTTTCTCATACTTAGGATCAAAGTACTTAGCTAATCCTGGAATTATTTTGATAGATCAAAGTGATAACCATGTTGTCTATGAAAATGGCGCAGATGTATTACGGGCGCCAGCCTCAGTTTTAAAGTTAGTTTCAACATCTGCTATCGCATTAACTATGGATTCAAGTACGGTGTTTAGAACTGCTATCTATGCCACAAATAAACCTGGCGCCTTTGTTATTTTGGGCGATGATGATCCTTGGATTACTTCTAGTACAAAAGAACGCAATGCGAATAAGAGAGCGTACTTACCTACTTTATTAAGCGCTGCTTTAAATAACCGAAACAACCTTCGAGTAATCAGCATTCAATACACAGGTGTTAGTGGATCTGATATCAAGAGCGCAAAGCGGGCGCTAAAGAAGAGCTCTTCAATTAAAACTACGGTACTGCCAAAGGGAACTGATACATCAACTGTAGTTACTGAAAAAATCGCAGAAATCGTTTCACCCAAGCTTTCTAGCATCATCAGATTTACCAATCTTTATAGCGATAACTTATTAGCGCAGCGGCTTGCCATGTTGGCAGTGGTTAGAAATGGTTTTTCGGCGAATAAAACTGGTTTAAATAATATGGTGATAGATAAGTTAACTGGTCTTGGCGTGAATACCGCCGGATTAAATCTTGAGGATGCATCTGGACTATCAGGTGCAAATAAGATTTCAGCAACCACGGTTTCGCAATTGTTATTAAAAATTAGAACGGAACCACAATTAAAAATGGTTTATGACTCCTTACCGGTTGGTGGAGTATCTGGAACTTTGATTGGTCGCTATAAAGGAACTGCGCCACAAGCAGTTGGATTAGTAAAAGCAAAGACGGGATCTATTCGGCATACAGTTTCACTTGCTGGCTACGCCACCTCTGGTGAAAAAGAGTATGTCTTTGTGGTGATTGCAGATCATGTTGGCAGAACAAAGCGGATTCAAAATGCGGCTCGTTCGGCAATTGATCGAATGCTGGGAACTATTACAAAACCACCTGTTATTCCCACCACAACCACAACCGCATTAACAACTGCTACAAATTAATTAATCTATTTCACCGATAGAGTTGTGATCATGTTGGCAAGCTACATCTCATTAATGAAATTGCGTGTAGTAGAACTGTTATTAGTAACTACAGTTCCAGCGTTATTTCTGGCAACAAATGGAGTGCCAAAACTATCAGTAACTATTGCCACATTGTTGGGTGGAACTTTGGCGGCTGGCGCGGCAAATGCTTTTAACATGGCGCTAGAAAGTGATTCAGATGCTTTAATGCAACGAACTGCAAATCGGCCAATTGTTACTGGCGTAATTTCACAAAGAGCAGCGCTAGTTTTTGCAACTGGCATATCAATGCTTTCACTTGCAATATTTCAGATTTTTACAACAACACTTGCAACCTTATTGACCTTATTTGCCATTGCTTTCTATGTACTTGGCTACACACTGTTGCTTAAGAAGAACACATCTCAAAATATTGTTTGGGGTGGTATCGCAGGTTGTATGCCAGTACTAATTGGGCAAGCAGCGGTAACTAATTCATTGACATTAACCTCTTGGTTATTTTTCTTAGTTGTCTTTTTTTGGACACCTCCACATTTTTGGGCACTTGCGGTTAAGTATCGCGATCAGTACCAAGCAGCTGATTTTCCAATGTTGCCTGCGATAGCACCGATGAGCTCTGTTGTTAAACAAATGTGGTTTCACTCAACTTTTATGGTGATTACATCTGTTGCAGTATTAATCACCGCTGATATTTCATATTGGATGATAATCGCCACTATTGCCCTGGTAATTGGTTGGAAGCTTGAGTTAATTCGCTTAAGTAAAAGTAAATCTGATACAGATGCAGCGAGATTATTCAATTGGTCGATTACTTTTCTCAGCATTTACTCATTATTGATTGTATTTGGAGTATTGCTTAAGTAATTTTTAAAGGTTGATCTGCGACAATAGATATATGCAAAACACCGCTATTGATGTGCGCGATCTCAGCAAGAAATATGCAGAGCGAATGGCGGTTTCACATGCCAATTTTTCAGTACCAATGGGAAGTATTTGTGGCTTTGTTGGACCAAATGGTTCTGGTAAAACTACAACAATTCGAATGTTGCTTGGATTAATATCTCCAACAACTGGTGATGGACATGTACTTGGTGAAGATATTTCACAACCAGAAAAGTATTTACCTCGCGTAGGAGCGATGATTGAAGGACCAGCTTTTTACCCGGCATTAACCGGCACACAAAATTTAGTTGTCTTGGCAAAGCTTGGTGGATTTTCAACTGATTCAGTACAAGGCTTACTAGAGAAGGTTGGACTTGGCGATCGCGGAGATTCTAAGTACAAAACATATTCATTGGGTATGAAACAAAGATTAGGAATTGCGGCAGCGCTACTGCCAAATCCAAAGTTACTTATTTTGGATGAGCCAACAAATGGTTTAGATCCAGCCGGTATTCAAGAGGTACGTGCACTGCTTCGACAATTAGCAGATGAAGGTTCAACCATCTTTGTTTCCTCTCACTTATTAAGTGAGTTAGAAATGATTTGTGATCAACTTGTCATGTTGCGCGAAGGCAAGGTTATTTTCACTGGCAAGACAAGTGAATTACTAGCGGCTCAACAACCAGTGGTTGTTGCAAAGCCGGAAGATATGAAGGATTTAAATAAGTTAGTTGAAATTGCTAAATCACTAGGTCATCAAGCAACACTTCTAGATGATGCAGTGCATGTTAAAGGTGAACAAAATTTTGCAGCGCAATTAAATAAAGCGGCCTTTGCTGCCGGCATTACATTGGCATCTCTTGCGCCTATTCAAGCATCGCTAGAAGAAACATTTTTTGAAATGACAGGTGAGTAAAGATGTTTAATGTATTTAAAGCAGAGCTGGTTAAATTAAAGCGGGCATCACTTTCACTTTCTACATTAGCTGCAGTTTTATTCATTACTGGCCTAACTACCTCATTACTATTTTTATTAGTTGATTCACCACAGGGAAATGGCCGAGAAGGAATTCGAATCTCTCGTGAAACTTTGGCTTTACCATCTGGCTTATCACTAAGTTTTAGCAACGCTGCTGGGCTACTAGGCATTGTTGCGTTATGTATTTTTGCGGCGCAAACTGCGCAGGAGTACACCTATGGCACATTGCGAAATTTATTAGTTCGCCAACCATCTCGGATGAAGGTTTTACTAGGCAAATTAGGTGCGATGAAGTTATTTGCCATAGTTGTAGTGGTTTCAGCGGGAATTGTTACCTTTGCACTGTCCTATTTATTTGCTGGCGTAAAAGATATTTCTACCGCTGCTTGGGGCACATCAGATGCAAGATCAGCTGCCCTTCGCACCTTTATAAATGTAATTATCGCAACCATTGGTTACGGCATATTTGGCATGATTCTTGGGCTTTTATTTAGATCACCAATATCTGCAATTTCCATTGGTGTTATCTGGAACTTAATTATTGAAGGTTTGTTATCTGTCTTTGTGGAGGATTTAGCTAAGTACTTCCCAGGTCAATTACTTTCAATTGTTGCCTCAGGTGGAACGGAAAATATTTCTTATAAGTACGCATTAATTACCAGTTACGCATTCTTATTAGGCGGCATAGCGATTGTGGCATTTTTATTTAAACGCCGGGATGTATCAAACTAATGAAGAAAATCATCACTGCCTCCCTAATTTTTGCATTGGTACCTGCAGCTGCAATTGCCGCGCCACCAAAGCCAACACAAGCACAAATTGAT
>WLQA01000086.1 GCA_009698515.1 Actinomycetota bacterium | reverse complement strand
GGTTCATCACTTAATTAATCCTAAATTTTTGGCGATTGCCACAGTGGATTGCGCAGAATTCATGGTGTAAAAATGAAGTCCGGGCACACCACGTTTTAATAATTGCGCGCCAAGATTAGTTGCTATTTCTATACCTATTTCTTTTGTGGCTTCTAAATCATCTGCATATTTACTAAATTGATCGGCGATAGCAGTTGGAACTTTCATGCCACTTAACTCAACCATTCGATTTAATTGTTTCACATTGGTAATCGGTAATATTCCGGCTAGTACTGGTAACTTGGAACCAGCTTTGGCTAATTTATCAACGATGGCTTGCCATTTATCAATTTCAAAGAAAAATTGGGTGGTGGCAAATGTTGCGCCAGCTTTTTCTTTCGCTAATAAAACTTCGATATCTTTAGCAAGATCATGATTTGATGCCGGATGTCCATCTGGATAAGCACCCACGCCAGCTTTAAAGCCCATGCCAACTGCTAATTCAACTAATTCCCTTGCGTAATTTAATCCATTTGGAATCATTTGCCACGGCGCAGTAGGTCCACCTGTTGGATCACCACGTAAAGCCAAAATACTATCGATTCCGGAATTCTTGAATTGATTTAATATTTCAACTAACTCATCACGTGTGGCGCCAACACAAGTTAAGTGTGCAACCGTTGGTATTGAAGTTCGTTTAGTTATTTCAGATGTGACTCGAATAGTTCTATCTCTGGTAGATCCACCTGCCCCATATGTGACTGAAACAAAATCTGGAGCTAGAGGTTGTAACTGTGATAACGCTAACCACAATCTGCTCTCGCCAGCCTCATCCTTGGGTGGAAAGAACTCTAGGGAGAAGGTTGTTCCCCGAAGTTTTGAGTTCATGGCAGGCAGGGTACCGTTGCGCCGTGAGTTTTTCTCCTTCATCAGATCCTGCCGCTGACATCAATTTAATTCGTGATGAAATAAATCAAGCCCTAGGCCAATTTATTAAGGATGAAAATCGAGATTTAGCAAGAATTGGTAAGGAATTAGATCCAGTATCAGAGCACTTAGAAAGATTTCTCTTAGATAGCGGAAAGCGACTTCGCCCAATTTTTGCCTATGTTGGTTATTTAGGGGCGGCTAAAAATCCATCACCTGAAATGGTTACCGCCTTTGCCTCACTTGAATTAGTACATGTCTGCGCATTAATTCATGACGATGTCATGGATGGTTCAGATACTAGGCGCGGTGCACCTGCTATTCATAAATCATTTGAAGCTTTACATCGAAAAGAGAAATTAACCGGATCGGCTGAACAATTTGGCGTCTCTGCTGCGATATTGCTTGGAGATTTAGCATTAATTTGGTCAGATCAAATGTTGCACAACGCTGGACTTTCAGATCAACAATTAATTAATGGTTTAAAAATTTATGATGAGATGCGAGTTGAGTTAATGGCTGGGCAGTACCTTGATGTTTACGAACAAGCACTTGGTTCGCAGAGCGTTGAACGTTCTTTAAAAGTTGCTCGTTTTAAATCTGGTAAATACACAATCGAACGGCCGCTGCACTTTGGTGCTGCCATCGCTGGAAGCCATCCATCATTAGAAAAACTATATTCTGATTACGGAATTCCACTGGGTGAGGCTTTCCAACTTCGTGATGATTTACTAGGAGTATTTGGCGATGCATCAGAAACTGGAAAACCATCTGGCGATGATCTGCGCGAAGGAAAGCGCACCGTTTTGATGGCGCTGGCCTTTGAAAATGCTGATGCTTCACAAAAATCCATGTTGGAAAAATTAATTGGCCACCCCGAATTAACCGCTAATCAAATTTCAGATTTACAAGAGCTCATCATTAAAACCGGCGCTGTAACAAAGGTAGAAAGCATGATTGAAGATTTCACTAATCAAGCACTTGCTGCGCTCACACACAGTGGTCTTTCACCACTTGGTAAGAGTTTATTGACCGCAATGGCGGGTATTGCCACGAAGCGAAATACCTAATGAAAAGAGTTAAAGGCCCCACCGATCATGTTGTGGTAGTTGGTGCCGGACTTGCTGGCCTAAGCGCTGCACTTCGCTTAGCCGGAGCTGGCCGAAAAGTTACTGTTGTTGAACGCGAAGCAGTTCCTGGTGGTCGCAATGGTTTACTAAATAAATCTGGTTATGCATTTGATACGGGACCTTCAGTATTAACAATGCCGGACTTAATTTCAGATGCGCTGGCCTGTGTTGGTGAAGATTTAAAAGATTGGTTAGAGCTTGTTCCACTATCACCGTTATACCGAGCCTTTTACGCTGATGGATCACAACTGGATGTGCACGCTGATACAAATAAGATGCAAGCTGAGATTGCAAAGACAATTAGTCCAGCAGAAGCGGTTGGTTATGGCAAGTATGTAGATTTCGTTACAAAGTTATATAAGTATGAGATGAATGATTTTATAGATCGAAATATTGATTCACCTCTAAATTTATTAACTCCAAATTTAGCTAGATTAATTGCCCTCGGTGGATTCCGTAGATTGGCGCCAAAAGTTAATCAATATCTGAAAGATCCTCGCACGCAAAAGGTTTACTCATTCCAAGCGATGTATGCCGGCGTTAGCCCACAGCAAGCACTAGCAATTTACGCAGTCATCGCATATATGGATTCAGTCAATGGAGTTTTCTTTCCAAAGGGCGGTATGCATGCTGTGCCACGTGCACTTGCTGGGGCTGCAGAAAAACATGGCGTAACCTTTAGATACAACACAACTGTTACTGGTATCGAGAAAAGCAATGGCCGTGCAACCGCTGTATTAACTGATACCGGCGAGCGAATTGCTTGTGATGTTGTAGTTCTAAATCCTGATTTACCAGTTGCTTGGAAGGATTTATTAGGAAAAGAACCACTTTCGGTAAAGCGTTTAAATTACTCCCCTTCTTGTGTGACATTACTAGTAGGTTCAAATAAGAGTTATGACCGACTTGCTCACCACAATATTCACTTTGGCCAATCATGGAATGGTGTATTTGATGAGCTAATTAAGAAAAAAACCTTGATGACTGATCCAAGTATTTTAGTTACCGTTCCAAGTAAAGATGATCCATCACTGGCACCGGCAGGTAAAACCTCATATTACGTATTATTCCCAACGCCAAATCTTTCTGCGGATATTGATTGGAAGAAAATTGGTCCTAAGTATCGTGATGAGATGATTAAAGCTTTAGAAGATCGCGGATATACCGGCTTTGGTGATTCTATTGAGGTAGAACAAATGACAACTCCATTAGATTGGAAGGAACAAGGCATGGAAATGGGCGCACCATTTGCAAGTGCTCACACCTTCTTCCAAACTGGTCCATTTCGTCCACGTAATATGGCTGCGGGTTTTGAAAATGTTGTCTTTGCAGGTTCCGGAACTCAACCAGGAGTTGGCGTACCAATGGTTTTAATTTCTGGAAGATTAGCAGCAGAAAGAATTGTTGGTCCGGTTAAGTAATAATGGATGAATTAACCGCCGCTGGGATTGTCGATCCACAACTGCGAAAATCTTATGCAGAGTGCAAAAAATTAAATGCGCAACACGGGAAAACCTATTACTTAGCAACTTTATTACTACCTCCAGAAAAACGTCCGTTTGTTCATGCTCTTTATGGATTTGCGCGGTATGCCGATGAAATAGTTGATGATTTAGCATCAACCTTAACTGAAGATGAAAAATCATTGGCTTTACATAACTGGGGCCAAGGGGTTTTATCTGATATCAAAGAGGGTAAAAGTCATGACCATATTGGCGCCGCACTTGTAGATACAGTTAATCGTTTCGCCATCCCCATTAATTACTTTGAAGCATTTCTTAAATCAATGACCATGGATTTAACTGTTACTGAATATCACACCTATGAAGATTTAATGGAGTATGTGTACGGCTCCGCAGCAGTAATTGGATTACAAATGGTGCCAATTTTGGGCGCATTATCCCCTGATGCATATATCGCGGCTGAAAAATTAGGAATAGCATTTCAACTGGCAAATTTTATTAGAGATGTTGGTGAGGATTTAGATCGTGGCCGGGTTTACTTACCTATTACTGAGTTACAGGCTCATGGTGTAACCAGAGAGATGTTGGAAGAGCGTGTATTAACACCACAAATAAAGTCAGCTATTAAGTTTCAAATTGCTCGAGTCCGAGATTTACAAGAACAAGCAACTCCTGGAATTAAATTGCTATCGCCAGAAAGTCGAGCCTGCATT
>WLQA01000085.1 GCA_009698515.1 Actinomycetota bacterium | reverse complement strand
TTGAATATGCGCACCTGATGGATACAAACCAGGAGAGTTGCGAATCGTAAACTTTAAGTAAATTGGTGCTGCTACGCGAACCAAATCTGGTGCTTCATAGTGACGAACTGCGCCACCAAAATCATCTGGCCCTTCAACATAAACATCAACTGGAATATCTACCTGGGCACGAATGGCTGCGATCTGTTGCAGTGATAAATCTGTTGCCAAATTAAGTGTTGATGCACCTAAATCTTCAAGCAATGCAGCAGTTGCTGCGTTATTACAAACCATGGCAACTGAGGTTTTAAGAATTAAATCCTTTGGCAGATCACCTTTGCGCTTGGCATCTCCTAGTACTTTAAGCAATCCAAGATCGCCAACTAAAACAGAGCGCAGACCTAAATTAACACCATGAATTACATCCTCTAATGCAAAGCGAAGTTGATCAGTTCCGCGAAGTGTTGGAGATGCAATTACTCCAGCAGATGCGGAAACTTGCTTGCCGATATCCCAAGCAGCGCGTGGTCCAACAAATAAACAAACCTCAATCTTTTCCTTCTTACCAATAGCAACCATCTGCTTAATCTCATCATCGGTTTGCATCATGATGCCAGAGCCTTGTGAGATGCGATGGATAATTAATTTATGTTTTTTTGCTTCATCTAGAACAGTTTTAAATGCTGCTGGGCCTTCCACGGAAGGAATTTCGATCTTGTAACGAGAGCCATCTGCAAATCGCTTTGCTGACTCTGGCAAACCATCTGCATCTTGGCTTTGAATCTTTTGCTTATTTAAAATTCCAATCGAGCGCTTCATTGGGCCGCTGGCATCGCGAGTACTTGGCCACTTTGAATTTGAGTTAGCTTTCACTTTCTTGATAGCCATAACGCTCCAATCAATGAGATCTTTCACTTTAAATTTATAGATCAAGCCTACTTAGCCAAGTAGAATAAAGAAACCATGACAACCCAAATCTCAGCCTTTGAGCGTAATACATTCGATAATCAAGTAATTGTTATCACCGGCGCAGCCAGTGGTCTCGGAAAAGCCGCCGCCCAATTAATCACCTCCCGTGGCGCAACAGTTATCTCTTTAGATTTAAATAAAGAAGGCTTAGCAGGTGCTACCGAGTCATACCAACTAGATGTTTCAGATCAAGCTGCTGTATTTAAAGTAATCGCTGATATCCAAAGCAAACACAAGCGCATTGATGCGCTAATTAATTGCGCTGGATATCCAGGACCAACAACAGAGTTTGTGGAAGATATTAAATGGCCAGATTATGAAAAGGTTATGGCTGTAAATTTGTATGGCGCTATTTGGTTAACGCAAGCAGTTCTGCCAATCATGAAATCACAAAAGTACGGCCGCATTGTTCAGGTGGCATCAATTGCCGGCAAAGAGGGCAATCCAAAGATGGCTCCTTACAACACATCTAAATCTGCTCTAATTGGATTTGTGAAAGGTGTTGCTAAAGAGGTGGCAACGATGGGAATAACAGTTAACGCACTTGCTCCTGCAGTTATTAAGACTCCAATTAATGAAAATACATCAGAGGAAATGCTTAAGTACATGGTGGCAAAGATTCCTGCTGGCCGTTTAGGTGAAGTTGATGAGGTTGCTGAAATTATTTCCTTTATGGCATCAAAGGCTTGTTCATTTACAACAGGATTTACCTTTGATATCTCAGGCGGGCGAGCAACTTACTAATTACATTGCAGCGCTTATTTTAAATTGCGCTTTCCATGCAAAGATTTGATTAATTTAATCACGACAAAATCAGCTAGCTTTGATCGCTTAAATGATGTGAAGGTGATTGGCAATCTAAACCTTGGTTTAACCACTGTTCTGGCGTAGGTGTATTCAAGTAATCCCTCTGCGCCATGGATTCGTCCATAACCACTGTCCTTTACGCCACCAAATGGAACTGTGGCAACTGCTGCAAATAAAAATACTGAGTTAATTGAAACCATGCCACATTGCAATTGGCTGGCAATCTTCTCGCCCTGTCGTTTAGAAAATACAGCAGCAGCCAAGCCGTAATTGCTGGCGTTAGATAATGTAATTGCCTCTTCAACTGATGAAACTCGATTTATTGCAAGTGTTGGGCCAAATGTTTCATCACTCATTGCAGTTGAATCCTCTGGAACTTCTAACATAATTACCGGATCTACAAATGGTGCGTGCACAGAATCGGCGCCACCAACTGCAAACTTTGCGCCACGATTTGCTGCATCTGTTAAATGAGATTGAATTACATTTAATTGTGATGGCATAGTTGCTGGGCCGTAACTCTTGCCAGCATGTAACTTCTTGGCCTGCTTAGTAATCTCTTCAATAAATTCATCCGCTACAGATTGCACAACATAAACACGTTCTGCGCCAATACATGATTGACCGGCATTTGCCATAGCAGACCACAATGAATGTTCTGCTGCTAATTTAATATCGGCATCGGCTGCAACAATTACTGGGTCTTTACCGCCACACTCAAGAACAACTGGCACCATTCTTTCAGCACATGATGCAGCCACCTTTTTGGCAGTTCGAGTGGAACCGGTAAATGAAATTTTGTTAACGGCAGATTCAGTTAAAGCCCGGCCAGTATCTGGAGTTCCGGTAACCGTTGTGAAGATTGCCGCAAATGGTGCAACCTCAATAAATGTATCGGCCAACCACTTACCAACACCTGGTGTGAACTCTGAAGGTTTAAATACAACAGCATTGCCGGCAGCAAGTGCGTAAGCAATTGATCCCATTGGTGTAAACATTGGGTAATTCCATGGACCAATCACGCCAACTACACCAAGAGGTGAGCGTTGCACTTGGGCTTTCATATTAAACATCAACATGCCAGCTGCGCGATTTTGTGTTTGCATAATCTCTTCTGCATGTTTTGCAGCCCACGCTAAATGATCAATTGCAATTGATGCCTCTAATGTTGCATCTCCAACTGGCTTACCAGTTTCAACTGCAATTAATTGGGCAATCTCACTAATGCGAGAGGTAAGTAATGCTGCCCAATTTAGTAATACTTTCTTACGGCCACGAAATCCTAAAGATTGCCAATCCACGGAAGCCTCTTTAGCTGATGCAACTGTTGCAAATACTTCATCTGGTGAGAAATTCTTATAGTGGGCAATTACTTCACCAGAAGTTGGATCATGTTTTTCAAAGGTGGCAGTTGAACTCATGAGGTAAGAGTAAACTGCTTTTGTGCCAGAGTTAATCCGCCCAAGTACCGTTCTGCCGGCAATTCGCACACCAATCACTATTAAAACCGCAGATGGCCTTAATTTAATTGGTGAGGTTGCAACCCCTGAAGGTGAAATAACTGGCTCATTATTAATGCTGCATCCAAATCCATCGGGTGGGGGAATGATGGATTCACATGTTTATAAGAAAGCAGCGAACCGATTACCAGCGATGGCTGGCATACAAATAATTAGATTCAATACCAGAGGTACTGAAAGTGAAGCGGGCAAAAGCGAGGGCGAGTTTGATCAAGGAGTAAGTGAAAAGCAAGATGTACTTGCCGCAATTGATTACTGTTTCAATGAGTTAAAAGTAAAAAATTTATATGTTGCTGGTTGGTCATTTGGTACAGAGCTGGCACTTAAGTATGCCCATGATGGCCGAATTAAAGAGTTAATACTTCTTAGTCCACCTTTAATTGCAACTAGTGATGAAGATTTAGTTTTTTGGGCAAAGGATGGTCGGCCAATTACTGCACTTGTTCCAGAACATGATGATTACTTAAAACCAGAGGCAGCACGCATTAGATTTTCAAAAGTTCCAAATGTAAAAGAGATTGATGTGGCAGGGGCTAAACATCTTTGGGTTGGTGAGCCAATGGTTTACTTAGTATTAAGTGAGATTGTTAAGGTTATTGCGCCAAGCAGATTACCACTACCTACGGAGGTTTAATTACAAAATAATTTTAGATTCAGTTAACTTCATAGCTTTGCCTTCAGAGATTCCAAGCATTGAGAGTCCAATTCGAATTGCTAAATCTCCTTCAGCAACTGTGGCTTTGGGATTTAAGGTTTGATTAACTAATTGAATAACTACAACTGATAATAAATTATGAACTGCCATTGGAGTGTTTTCAATATTTAATACCTTTGCCTTGATTAAGGCATTTACTTGTTTGGTAAAAGTTCCAGTTAGCTCTGGCAGAATCTGTGACACAACTCCAAAATTCTTAGCAACTAGTTGGGCATACTCAGGGTGGGTAGCTTTGGCTCGTAAGAAAAGGCGC
>WLQA01000084.1 GCA_009698515.1 Actinomycetota bacterium | reverse complement strand
TTTATTTGATGCCATTGATTGGGGCTTGATTATTTATGATGAGGTGCATCTACTTCCGGCGCCAATCTTTAGGTTTACCGCTGATATCCAATCCCGGCGCAGACTTGGTTTAACCGCCACATTAGTTCGCGAAGATGGCATGGAGGGTGAAGTATTTTCACTTATAGGACCAAAAAGATTTGATGTTCCTTGGAAAGAGATTGAGGCACAGGGATATATCGCACCTGCGGATTGTGTGGAAGTGCGCGTGACTTTAACTGACGCCGAGCGCTTAAATTACGCAACTGCAGAGCAGGAGGATAGATACAAGTTTTGTGCCACAACGCAAACTAAAAAGGCGGTAGCAATCGCTCTTGCTAAACAACATGCAGATGATCAGGTGCTAGTAATTGGCCAGTACTTAGAACAACTTGATGAATTAAGTGAGGCACTTGGCGTTCCTGTTATTAAAGGTGCAACTCCGATTAAAGAGCGGGAAGTTTTATTCGCTAAATTTAGAAGCGGTGAAATAAAGTGTTTAGTTGTTTCAAAGGTAGCTAACTTCTCAATTGATTTACCTGAGGCGTCAATTGCTATTCAAGTATCTGGCACCTTTGGCTCTCGCCAAGAGGAAGCACAAAGATTGGGCCGAATTCTTCGTCCGAAAGCAGATGGACGTGGCGCCCGCTTTTACTCCTTAGTTGCTCGCGACACGATTGATCAAGATTTTGCGCAAAACCGACAACGCTTCTTAGCTGAACAAGGTTATGCATATCGCATCATTGATGCCGATGAAGTATTAAATAAAAACTAATTTTTAATAGCTGCAGTAAAGCGATCTAGATCCACCCGCCAATAATCATGTGGTTGATCATCAATTAAGATAACTGGAATTTGTTCGCCATACTTTTTCTCTAAATTTGCATCGTTATCAATTAATTTAATCTCTAGATTAAAATTTAACTCTGGTTTTACCGACTCAATCTTTTCGATTGCGCTTTCGCAAAGGTGACAACCGGTTCGGCTGTACACAGTTACTTTTTTCATTCGCGGCGCAGTTTGCCTGTTGAAAAAATTCGATCACTGAACTCTTGCACTACCAAGGTCACATCACCTTTTGCTTTCGTTAAATTTCTTTCAAATTGCTGCAATGTTGAATTCGCGGTTGTTTCAGCAATTGTCCCAATCAGTGGTCCATATCTTTTAGCCAGAAATTGATCAGCGATCTTGCCAATTGCTTTTGCAAGATCTGCTCTCGCTTCATCAAGAGTTGGTTCTGGAGCTTTTGCATCAGAAATACCTAAAGCAGGTTGTTCTCTACCTGCGCGAAGATAATTTTCCTGAATTCTTGCTGATAATTTCTCATCTTTCATTTGCTAATCATCTCAGACTGTTAATCTTGCCGCTATGCGCAGAAAGTCGATACTTCTCACACTCGGCTTACTCACCTCTCTATTAACCGCTCCTTTCCAATCGGCTTACGCACTTGGAGTTAAATCGGTTCCGGCGCCATGGGTTTACACATACGCCGGAAAGCAAAGCCAATCGATTCAAAAACAACCAACAGCGCCAGTTGCCAATCTAGAAAAGAAATCTAATTTTGTTGTTGATTTCAATACTGTGCCAGTAATGGCTAAGCCAGCAATTCAAGCAGCGATTGATACTTGGTCAGAAAACTTTGCATCTAAAGTAGATGTGAAAGTAAGTATCTCTTGGGCGCGGGCATCTAATTACGGTGTACTAGCGGCTGCAAGTTCAGTTAGTAACTTTGTCTTTCCAGAGGCGCCAGATAAAACTTTGTATTACGCATCAGCATTAGCAAACTCCATAGCTGGACGAGATTTAGATAAAAACAAACCAGAGATGGAAATTACAATTACATCTACCGCTCCTTGGTATTACGGAACTGATGGCAACTGCCCAAAAAATTTATATGATCTGCAATCTGTAATCCTTCATGAAATGGGACATGGCTTAGGTTTCATTAGCGGCAGTTATTACGATGAATTTTCTGGTGCGGCTCGAATAGATCAACCAACGCCATTTGATGCATACGTTCAATTACCTGATGGTCGCCGATTGGCTGATATGCCATCACCTTCAGTAGAGACAGGTCGCGCACTTACAACCTCTTTATCTTGGTCTGGTGAAAATGCAATTAAAGCTAATAACAATGTAAAACCAAAACTTTATACACCGGCCCCATATGAAGGTGGCTCATCGGTTAGCCACTTAGATGAGGCAACATTTAAAGATTCTCTATTAGATGCAGTGATGACACCTAATTTAGATTCCGGTGAAGTTTTCCACTCACCTGGACCACTTCTATTAGCAATGTTTGAAGATATGCGAACTAAACCACCTGCTGGTGTTTCATATTCATTGCCACAAGTTGTACAAAATCAAAAAGCATTAGTGGGTGATCAATCAGTAATTGTGCAGTTCTCTCCGCCGGTAAATGCACGTGCTGCGCAAATATCTGGTTACCAAATCAAGAATTTACAAAGTGGTGATTCAGTAACTGTGACCGAAAGCCCAGCTGTAATTAAGAATTTAAAAAATGGCAGTAAATACTCCTTCTCTATTACCGCAATTAACTCGCTAGGTGTATCGGCTGCTGTAAATACCAACTCTGTCACACCACAAACATCTTGGAAGGCCTCTGTAGTTGATGCATCCGCAGATGCCAAATTCTTAGCTACTGGTACATATGGTGGGAAAACTGTTATTGTCTACACCGATAGTAAAAACGGGGATTTAAAACTAGCAACACAAAATGGCAGTAAATGGAGCATTTCAACTGTTGATGGAAACTCAACAACTGGCGGTAAGACAACTCATAATGTTTCAGGTTACTTATCTATGTGTACCTCAACATCTGCAATGACTAATTACCTGCACATTTTTTATACCGATGTGGATGAACTAGATCTGCGCTATGCGGTTTACAACGGTAAAAAATGGAGTTATGAAATTGTTGATGGAGATGGGCCAAAGATTCAAGATTACAAAGAGCCAGACCGAGTTCGTACCGCTTCAGATGTTTCAGTTTCAAATGCTTGCGCTATAAATTCAGCTGGCGTGCAAGTTTTCTACCGCGATGAAAGTCAAGGAATTGTTTTAGGAGCAGTTAAATATGGCAGCTCTTGGCGATATGAAATTGTTGATGGTGATAAAGACACTGAAAATCGTTCAACTGGAGATGTTGGCTTCCATATGAAAGCGATAACTGTGGCAAAGAAGATTCATCTTATTTATGACAGTGTTAACGGTTTTGATCTAGAAAAGAATGTCACCAAAGGTGAAATTAGATACGCAACAAGAAGCAGTGGCGTGGTTGAGGATTGGGTGTATGACACCTTAGATACACCAGGCAATGGCGTCTCAGTTGCTGGCTATGACGTAACAATTTTCAACAGTGTCCGTGGCGTAACCGCCGGCTGGTTTACTGGAAATGGAATTTCATTTCCTTACCCAAATCTATTAAGAACAAAGTTTGTAACTGCCACAACAACTACCACCTACACGCCAGGTAATTTTGGAATTCCAGATTCGCCAATGGCGATAGATGAGAAATCAGTTTTGTTTGGTTGCGAACTTAGATTATGTTCCTTGAACAAGGCCGATAAAGTTATTTCATTAGTTTCAAAAAATCAGATAACCGATGGATCAAAAAGTACTTGGATCACAATAAATAAAACCAGATACGCACTTGCTGGCGTATCTGGCAAATTAACTTTGTTTAAGCCGTAAAACTTTACTTCGCGTTACGACGTTGAATTCTGGTCTTCTTAAGAAGTTTTTTATGTTTTTTCTTCGCCATACGTTTACGGCGCTTCTTAATTACTGAACCCATTTTGCTCCTTTAGTTGTTGCTAACAATTCCCAAAGATTACTAGTTAACGAGCACTAATCCAAAACTGGTGCCCGAATCGGTGATTACTACGGTGCCAATTTCATTATTTCTTCCAATAGCAACTGGCGTGCCACTAAATGAAGTGGCGGTTATTACTTCACCTTTTTTACCAAGTTGCAGAAGAACTGCAGAAGCTATCTTTGGTTTCCACGCCGGCACACCTGCGATTGGCCCATTAGAAATAAAGGTTGTCCAAGAGTTACTTCCAGTTGCCACAAGTGCGGTGGATTTTGAAAGGTAGCGATTATTCCAAGTTGGTTTTCCTAGTGCAGAAAATTTTGTGATTGCGGCTTCACTTTTGTTTGAGTATTTAACTAACCCACCTTGCAGTAGGGCTGTTGAAATACTATCCCAACTGCGAGTTGTGCTTTTTAAAGTAGCGCGTGCTACTTGTTGCAACACTCCTTTATTGGAAATCTTTAAAGTAATTGCA
>WLQA01000083.1 GCA_009698515.1 Actinomycetota bacterium | reverse complement strand
TAACATTTAAATTATCAAAGATAACAAGTGGTAATAAAGTAACTACCGCAACATTTATGCCAGCTAAATTTCCATCTGCATACGCCGTAGCTGCCTGCAGAAATCCAGTAATTACTGCAGCCCCAGTAAAGATAAATAACAATCCGCTGCCAATTCCGGCAGTCTTACTTTCCTTCTTATCAATCGCATCTAATTGCAGCTGCGCATTGTTAATCTCTGACTTTAAATTACTATCAAAACCAAATACTTGTGCCTCTTTAGCCGCATCGCAAGATTGCATTACTTGATTAAATATCGCATCTGCCACTGGTCGATAATTAACTCGGGCTGAGGAAAATGCAGAAATAAAGGTGATTAATACAATTGCAAATACAAATAATATAAAGATGAAAAGCGCCGCCTGCGGTAAGAGCCACATAATTATTGAAATACCGGCAACACCAGCAATT
The DNA here is from genome assembly GCA_009698515.1 of Actinomycetota bacterium. Classification (GTDB taxonomy): domain Bacteria; phylum Actinomycetota; class Actinomycetes; order Nanopelagicales; family Nanopelagicaceae; genus Nanopelagicus. The sequence goes on along the minus strand of WLQA01000083.1, from coordinate 3,888 downwards.
ATGGATGATGCCCAAGGCAAGAAGAGCCGTAGCCATAAATCTTGAATCTCTTCAGTTTCATTTACAACCTGGCGCAGCATTGATCCCCGTTTTAATTTAGCAAAGTGCGCAGGTAGGTATCTTTCTAATTTTTGATAAATACTTACACGAAGTAGATTTTGAATTCGAAGCGCTGCATCATGTTCTAAAATTCTGCTGAAGTATTTAAATACCCCTCGTCCTAATCCAAAAAAGCGCACCGCCACAATTGCAACTTGCAATACCAATATGGGTGGCTTTGTTGATGCCATTGAGATTAACCAAGCACTGACACCTAACAAGCCAACTGCCATCATTAATGAAACTGATGACAGCAGGCCGGCATAAATTAATCGGCGCCGGAATGGTTTTATCAATCGCCAGATCATCATTTAAGCGCCCCAAAATGAATTACCGAATCAACATCTGAAATTAAATTCTCGCGGTGTGAAACAACTAAAACAATCTTGCCCTGTTTACTTAAAGATTTAATTACATCAGATATAACTACTTCACTTGCATCATCAACAGAGGCTGATGGTTCATCTAAAATCACAATTGAACTTGGTTTTATCAATGCCCGAGCAAGTGCCACCTTACGTCGCTGCCCAATTGATAACGCCTCATTTAATCCACCTAACCCAGTATCTAAACCATTTGGCATATCAGAAATTTCCAAACCAGCACTTGCCAGTAATTGGGTTGCTTCATTTTTGCTTAGATCATTTTTAATCTGCTGTAAAACTTCAAAGATTGTGGCATTTTGAAAGTGTGGCTCTTGCGCAAGCCAAGACAGCTGCTTGCGCCAATTGGTTTTGTCTAAATCAGATAGCTTTACTGATCCATTCTTGCCTTTAACAATTACATCTCCGTTGTAATCACTCTTAAACCCCATCAAGATCGAGATCAAAGTACTTTTACCAGAACCTGATGGACCAGCAATTAAATTAACAGCACCTGCTTTAATACTGGCTGCCGGAATAAGAAGTTTTTCTCTACCTTCAAACTCAACTGTTAGATCACTCCAGGAGATCTCAGTAATATCTGAAATCAAATTACTTGCCGCACTTACTGGAGTTTCTAATATTTCAAAGATTCGATTAGCGGCCTCAACACCATCACTTGCGGCGTGAAATTGCGCAGAGACTTGTCTGATTGGCCAGTAAACCTCGGGAGCTAATACCAAAACAAATAAACCTGTTTGTAATGTGATTGATCCATTAACTAAGCGAAGACCAATAGTTACCGCCATCAGCGCAACTGACAAGGTAGCGATAATTTCTAAAGCTAGGGATGATAGAAATGAAATCCGCAAAACCTTCATAGTTTCACTTCGATAATCATCACCCACCTCTTGCAGGCGTTGTGCTTGTTGTTTTGATCTGCCAAATAACTTTAAGGTGGCGATTCCAGAGATTAGATCCAAGTAATAACCAGAAAGTATTGCCAGTGACTGCCACTTCTTTTGTGTGGCACTTGCGGTAAATCTGCCAATTAATATGCCAAAGAGTGGAATTAAGGCAATTGTGCAGATGATTACGATGCCTGATAGAAAATCCTTATAAGCAATGGCAATACCAACAATTAATGGCACAACTGAGGCAATAAATAACTGCGGGATAAATTTGGCAAAGTATGGATCTAAATTATCAACACCACGTGTGGCAAGGAGTGAAAGTTCAGCCGGTCCTCTTTTACTTGCTGCATCTGTTGAAAAGATTCGATCAACTAGCTGCAATCACAGATCCCGGCGAATTGATGCACTAGCAACAGCAGCAACGCGTTCGCTGATATAACTAAGCAGGGCTTTACCAAGGAAGACCAGAGCCAAAACAATTACTAAAGATTTAAGGGATGCGATTAATTTGTTTTGCTCAAATACCTGGGTAATTAAATGCGCAAGTAAGGCACTTTGCGTAATAGTTAATGCGGCACCAATTGTTGCAATTAATACCGATACAAAGGTAAATCCGCGGCTACTTTTGCTGAAGCGAAATAGCCGCGGATCAATAGGTCTCACTTAGTAGATGATACCCACCCGTTAATTGTTGATCTTATCTAGTACTCCAGAATCAGCATTAGCGATATTTGAAGGAGTAATGCGTTTTCTAAATACCCAATATGTCCAACCTTGGTAGATAAGAACAATTGGTGTTAATACCACCGCAACATATGTCATTACCTTCAAGGTGTAATTAGTACTTGAAGCATTGAAGATATCTAGTGAGAACTCCGGACTAATTGAGCTTGGCATTACATATGGATACAAAGCTGCAAACAAAGTTACAACCACCATCGCTGATGTAACAGCGGAGAATAGGAATGCCCATCCTTCGCGGCCACGACGATTTGCCTCAAGTGCTGAAAGCCAAGCCACCACAATTACTGCAGATAAAACAACAACACTTGTCTTATCTGAGTATGAAAGTGATAGCCAGCCAAGGAATACAACTGCAAGTAATGCAGTTGCCAGTCCTAATTTGCCCGCTAATTGATTTGCCCGCTCACGAACCACACCATCAGTCTTAAGTGCGATAAAAAATGCACCGTGAGTTGCAAACAGAGTTAGCGTTACTAATCCCCCTACTAGGGCAAAAGGATTAAGTAGATTGAAAAATCCACCGGTGTATTCAATAACCCCGGCACTAGAGCGCTCTAGTGGAACACCACGTGCGATGTTGGCAAATGCCACACCCCACAACAGTGACGGAATAAATGATGAAACCACAATCGCGTTATCCCAACGATTGCGCCACTTGGTATCACCATGCTTGCTGCGGTATTCAAATGAAACACCGCGCACGATAAGTGATATCAATATTAAAAATAGTGGCAGATAAAAACCACTAAACAATGTGGCATACCACTCTGGGAATGCCGCAAATGTGGCACCGCCAGCAACAAGTAACCAAACCTCATTGCCATCCCAAACAGGGCCAAGTGCAGTAATTAATGTGCGTCGCTCAGCTTGTGTTTTTGCAACTGTCTTAAGCAACAAACCAACACCAAAATCAAATCCTTCTAGGATGAAATAGCCAACCCAGAGAACTGCGATTAGTAAGAACCAAGTTGTATTTAGTGACATTTTTTTGCTCCTCTCTAATCTTTCTCTTAGTAAGCCATTGTCAGAGTGCGATCAGAATCTGCTTTCGCAGAAACTTTCTCGGGTCCGACTTGAATGGCGCGGATCATTAATTTGAATTCAATAACTGCCAGCACGCCATAAAGAGCGGTGAAGGTAATCATTGTGAATAAAACAGAGCCAGCAGAAACAACTGGAGATACGCCATCTGCTGTCTTCATTAAGCCAAAGACCACCCAAGGTTGGCGAGCACTTTCCGTAAATATCCAACCAAATGAGTTAGCCAAAATTGGCAAAAATGGCATGGTGAGCATTGCTGGCAAGAACCACTTCTTACCAACTGGAGTGCCACCTTTGCGCATTCTGTATAGAGTCATCAATGCAAACAATGTTGCAATTGCGCCAAAGCCAATCATTAATCTAAAGCCCCAGTAAGCAACTGGAATCACTGGCTTGTAATTACCAGGACCGTAAGTTTTTTCATACTGTGCTTGTAGATCATTAATTCCTTCAACAGTTCCACTTGTATTACCGGTAGACATAAAGGAGAGAATGCCTGGTAATCCAATCTGAAATACTGGACGAGATCCATCTAATGTTCCTAAAGTAAATAGTGAAAATGGCGCAGAACTCTTTGTCTCATACAAAGCTTCTGCAGCTGCCATCTTCATTGGTTGTTGCTCAGTCATGATGCGAGCTGTCCAGTCACCAGTAATACCAACAATAAGGAATGAAACAATTACTGTTACAAGACCCATCTTTAATACCGGCTTAGCAACTTCAACATC
>WLQA01000082.1 GCA_009698515.1 Actinomycetota bacterium | reverse complement strand
TAGCTCTTGTTTGCTAGAGGTAACAGTGAACTTACTTTTGCTAACCCGTAATTGATTTCTAACCTTATTAAACTCACTTTGAAAATCAGCGTAAAGCGGTGTTAATCCACCTGCTGAAATTTGTGGATTTAGCAATTGCGCCATTCGTAACTTCAATAAATCAAACTCTTTTGGATCAACCAAGGTGCTCATTAATTTAAATTGTTTATCGGCAAATATGAATGTATTTTGAATTGAATTACTTAATTTCTGTTTTTCTGTACTTGTTGTAACAATGCCAGGCGATGCTTTACCTAGATACTCCTCTAATTTAATTTTACTTATCGCATTTAAGTACTCGACATCTGCTGGCATTAATTTGCTGACCCAAGATTTTGCTGGGTTGCCATATGTTATTGCCGAAACCTTTTCATATTTAGTTATTCGATAAAATTGAGTTAACCAATCCTTTGCGATCTGTTGCCCCGTTGGCGTGCTGCCATCAATTACGCCATACCCATTACTCATCGCAGTAATTTCAGAAATAGTTGCTGGATCAATTAACCAACTGCGATTACTTCTGCTGGTTGTAAAAACTAAATCACCAAGATCACCACTTGGAAGCAATTTGGTTGCAAGTACATCATCAAAAAATTTGCCGTCGATTAATCTATGAGTCGGCTCGGTAATACTTACAACTTCAGCGGCGTTGGCAGATTGAATTGGAATTGCAAAAAATAAAGCAAGTAGGAAAACTAAAACCCGCTTCACGGCTTTAAGTCACCTGATTTAGCGATTAATTTTCGTTCATCGGGGTATGCCAATTTACTTACAATCTCTTCAATTGGAAACCATTGCACATCATCAACCTCGGTAACTTGCGGCGCTAACTTGCCACCAACTTCGGTAAATAGAAAATGGTGAACTGTTTTATGAATCCGCTTACCACTTGCCATAAACCAAAAATCAATCACACCAAGTGATCTAACAATTTCACTTTTAATTCCAGTCTCTTCACCAACCTCGCGAATAGCTGCTTGTTCTGGAGTTTCTCCCTCTTCAATATGTCCTTTTGGAAGAGACCACAACAATCTCTCATGTGATGCATCCTTTGGATCTAAGCGACCGATTAACAAACCTTTTGTGCCAGTTTTATCAATTACTAATCCGCCAGCGCTAACTTCATCGACCCGCTTGGCATACCGAGAGCTGTTGTGAGGTTTTTTGGCAGGGCGATTGCTTCTATTTGAATTATTTTTTTTGGCTGGCTTCCCAGAACCAGTTTTTTGTGCACCCTTGCGCACATTGGTTGAATCCTGTTTGCCACCCGCATTATCTGCTGGGGTCATAACCTAAGGCTACCGCCCAACCCTCTGCTCTAACCTTAGGCACCATGAACACTTCAGTGAATGCGGCAACACAACTTGCCATATCTACACTCACTGAGCGAGCACCCGAATCAACAAAATTAGCAAACGCATTTAAAGCAGCGGGATTTAAATTGGCATTAGTTGGCGGACCTGTTCGCGATGCAATTTTAGGTCGGTTAGGAAATGATTTAGATTTCACAACAGATGCAAAACCAGCACAAACAAAAAAGATTTTAGATAGTTGGGCAGATTCTGTTTGGGAAATTGGCGCAGAGTTTGGCACGATCGCCGCGCGCAAAGGTGATATTGAAGTTGAAGTAACAACTTACCGAAGTGAAACTTATGATTCAGATTCACGCAAACCAGATGTGCAATTTGGCGAGAGCATTGAAGGAGATTTAAAGCGCCGCGATTTCACAATTAATGCAATGGCACTTGAATTAACAACTGATACACCAACCTTTATTGATTTATTTGGCGGAATTATCGATCTAGAAAGTAAGTTAATTAAAACGCCAGGCAAACCAGAGGATTCATTTAGCGATGATCCACTGCGCATGATGCGTGCTGCGCGCTTTATGAGCCAATTAAATTTTGCAGTTGACCCATCTGTAGTTACCGCAATTACCAAGATGGCAGATCGCTTACAAATAATTTCAGCTGAGCGAATTCGTGATGAGTTTACAAAGACATTAATGAGTGCAAATCCTAGGGTTGGAATTACCTTATTAGTAGAGACTGGTTTAGCAGATAAATTCTTACCAGAGATCCCTAAATTAAAATTAGAAATCGATGAACACCATCATCATAAAGATGTATATGAACACACATTAACTGTGCTGGAACAAGCGATTGCACTTGAAGAAAGATTGGGCGGACCCAATTTAACATTGCGATTAGCCGCACTTCTTCACGATATCGGTAAGCCAAAAACTAAAGAGTTAATTGCTGGTGGCGGAGTTTCATTTCATCATCATGAAGTTGTTGGTTCGCGCATGACTAAGGAGCGGCTGCGTAACCTGCGCTTTGATAATCACCTAATAAAAGATGTCGCAAAATTAGTATTTTTACATCTGCGCTTTCACGGTTATGGCGGCGGTGAATGGACCGACTCTGCAGTACGCCGTTATGTGCGCGATGCGCAAGAGTTGCTAACTCATTTACATCTTTTAACTCGCGCCGATTGCACTACGCGAAATAAGAAAAAAGCTGAATTACTTGCCCGCACCTACGATCATTTAGAGGAGCGAATTGTGCAATTAATGGCTGAGGAGGAGTTAAATAAAATTCGGCCAGATTTAGATGGCGTAGAAATTATGCGAATTTTAGATTTAAAACCATCACCAGTTGTTGGCGAGGCATATAACTATCTACTTGAACTGCGCATGGAGCAAGGGCCGTTAGGTGTTGAAAAAGCAACACAGGAGCTACTTAATTGGTGGCGTGCGAAAAAGTAGATTTTTTCATTACAAAGGTAGCTGCAATTAAATAGGCAAATGCAATTAATAACGGTAGTAAAAATGAATCGCCATTTTTTGGTAATACAAAGGCTGCGATAATTGCTGATGAAACTATGCCGGCATTTACCGCTACATCATAAAAAGCAAAGACCCGGCCGCGATACTCATCCTTAATCTTTGATTGCACCAGCGCATCATTTGTCACCTTAATACCTTGTCCGCAAAGGCCAACAAAGAATGCACAAATAATCATCATTACTTCATTTGTGTAGATTGAAAAAATAATTAACCATGGCAAACATGAGAACATCAAAATCCGCATCCACTTGTGCCGGCCAAATTTAATTACCCCGTAAGGCGAAATAATTGCACCGATTCCAATTCCAATACCAGCAATAGCAAGTGCAACACCAAAGCCAGCTAATCCAGCATCGGGATCATCACTTGAATTAAATAAATTTCGCTCAAGCAATAAGGCCATCAAGGTAAGTGCGGTTATGCCACCACGTTGGATACCAACAGAGATGATGCCACGAAGTGCATCTTTGTGAGCACGCAAAATATGAAAACCTTCTAACATCTCTTTGTAACCACGGATCTCATTGGAAATTTCATGTTCATGTGGGCCTATCTGAAACTTCTTTAATCGGTAAGTAGAGAGCGCAGCTAATAAGAAACCACCAGCTGAAATTAAAATAACAACTGCATCTGCAATATCTGCGCCATTTACCTTATCAATTAAGTTTTTAACGGCAATTCCTAAGCCACCTCCGATGACAACAAAAATTGTGCCACCAGTTACCGCTAATGCATTAGCTGCAATTAACTCCTCTTTCTTAACTAACAACGGCAAGCCAGCTGATAAACCAGCCAAAATTAATCGGTTAACTCCAAATGCAATTAATACAAATAAAGTTAATAACAAACCTGATGCGCCATTGCTAACTAAGTAAGCAATAATTAATAAATCAATCGCCCGGATTAAATTACAATTTCTAATTATTCGCTGCCGAGAAAATCTATCCAGGAAAGTTCCAACATAAGGACCAATTAAAGAGTACGGCAGCAAAACCACAGCAAATGCGATGGCCGCCGACATTGCATCAGGGGCACGTTCAGGTGAGAATAAAACAAAGCTAGCTAACGCAGATTGAAATAAACCATCAGTTAACTGCCCAGTCCAGCGAACAGTCAGGATTCGATTTAGTTTTGACTCTTTACTAACTGGCCAAATCCCCATTGCGCCAGCGTAGTTATTAATTACCTATTAATCTTGGATCTTATGTTGGAGAATTTAAGAAGCTTTAAAACGATGCGAGCTTCGATCGATTACTCATTGAGTAAGCGCCGAACCTTAATTGCGTTGTTTCAAGGCGCTGCATCTGCGATGGATGCTTGTGATGCCGATCCATATTTAAGGCGTGCTGCGAAGTATCACGGTGAATTAACAACTCGTTCATGCCCAGTTTGCAAGAAGTTTAAAATTGTTGAACTTCGTTACGCATTTGGGGATCAACTCGGCCAATACTCAGGACGAATTAAGAATGAGAAAGAGTTAGCGCAGATGC
>WLQA01000081.1 GCA_009698515.1 Actinomycetota bacterium | reverse complement strand
ATTACGCGGTTTATTACGCTGGTCCAGCAAAGACGCCAACTGGATATGCATCTGGATCATTTGGCCCAACAACTGCAGGTCGCATGGATGCATATGTTGAACAATTCCAATCACTTGGTGCTTCCATGATTATGTTAGCCAAAGGAAATCGATCAGCCGCAGTTTCTGCTGCTTGCAAAAAGTATGGTGGATTTTATTTGGGATCAATTGGCGGACCAGCTGCCCGATTAGCACAAGATTGCATTAAGAAAGTTGAAGTTTTAGATTATGAAGAGTTAGGCATGGAAGCGGTATGGAAAATTGAGGTGGAAAACTTTCCGGCATTTATAATTATTGATGATAAAGGAAATGATTTTTACGCTGAAACTAGCAAGCCATTAATGATTGGCAAAAAGCCTTAATAATTTTGTAAGAATTAAAGATTAATTTAGTACCAATGCGAGCGCTTGAATTTACGAAGTGCTAAGCAAGGTGTTTCATACCGCTCTGAAATATATTTAAGACCCCAAGTAATTTGAGTTATCGGGTTTGTTCGCCAATCAGTTCCCACAACCTCCATCTTGGTTGCTGGAAGTGCCTGTGCAATGCCGTGAGCTCCAGAGGTTTTATTACGAGCCTGATATCGCCAGTTACTTTCTCTAGTCCAAAGTTGATTTAAGCATGAAAATTGAGAGGTTGACCAACCATATTGACTTAGCACCATCTCCTTGGCGACCAATCTGGCACCATCTGGGATCTTGGCGGCTTCAACTCGTCGGGCGGCCAGAGAGACCAAGGCCATCTCATTGGCATCAACGGTTTTAATTGCATCCAATTCAATTAGCGATGGCGAGTTTGGGTTTGGGTCTAGTAACTCATCCGGTGCTGCAGTTGGAGTTGGGCTTGGGCTTGGAGTGGTATTTGGGATCGTCACATATGCCTGCATCGTTCCAGATGCATAAGCTGAATCAACTGTTGCCAGGAAAAATGCCATGAGGGCAGCAAAAAGGGAGAGCCGGCGGGCTCGGTTTAGATGAAGAAGCTGGTCGAACCGCTTCATACACCCCTCCTTTTCATCTGCAATTCATCAATCTGACTGGTTCAGAGTGGCAGTGGTGGGTTAACGCATCAACTTTAAATAGCCTCGTGGCGGAATTTTTATTAAATTCACAGTTTCACTCCTCCACAAAAGTGCAGGTCACAAAGAGTGATGTCTAATTTGTCCGATTTGTCGCTTCGGCCGATTTAAAGGCTTTAACTACTGAAATTGATTGGCTCTTCCAACATCTCAGTGACCAGGGCGGCGATTTGAGAGCGCTCGCTGCGGGTCAAGGTGATGTGGGCAAACAAAGGATGTCCCTTTAGAGACTCAACAACTGCGACCACGCCATCATGGCGACCGACCCGCAGGTTATCTCGCTGGGCAACATCATGAGTTAGGACAACTCTTGAGCCCTGGCCGATTCGAGAGAGCACCGTTAATAGAACCCCGCGTTCTAGCGATTGTGCTTCATCGACTATTACATATGAGTCATGCAAGGAGCGGCCACGAATATGAGTCAATGGCAATACTTCAATTAGCCCTCTTTCAACAACCTCATCGATAACCTGTTGGCTAACCAATGCGCCTAAGGTGTCAAAAACAGCTTGCGCCCAAGGTGACATTTTTTCACCCTCAGTTCCTGGCAAGTATCCAAGCTCCTGACCACCTACTGCATAAAGTGGACGGAAAATTACAACCTTCTTGTGGGCACGCTTTTCTAAGACCGCTTCTAATCCCGCCGCAAGTGCCAATGCACTCTTACCAGTTCCGGCCCGCCCGCCCAATGAAACGATTCCAATATCTGGATCTAACAAAATATCTAATGCAACTCGTTGTTCAGCGCTGCGACCATGTAATCCAAAGGCGCTTCTATCGCCACGTACTAATTGCAATTTCTTATCAGGTGTTACTCGCGCTAACGCGCTTCCCTTTTCAGAGTGCAAAACCACGCCGGTGTGACATGGGTGTGTGGTCGCTAATTCATGAGCAACCCGATCTGATTCATAAAGGGAATCAATTAATTTGCCGCCAACACTTTCTTCAACCATTCCAGTCCAGCCACTAGTGGCTGCTAACTCAGCGCGATACTCCTCGGCTTCTACTCCAACTGATGATGCTTTCACACGAAGCGGTAAATCTTTAGTCACTAAAACAACTCGACGACCATCACTCATTAAATTTTTTGCAATAGCCAAAATCCTAGAATCATTTGAGCCATCTCGTAGAAAACCAGTTGGTAGTACTGAAAGATCTGAATGATTTAACTCAACCGCTAAGGTGCCGCCATCATCATTAATTGGCAGGGCGTGGTCTAACCGGCCATTTTTTACTCTTAAATCATCAAGTGTGCGCAGTGCGGCTCGAGCAAAGTACCCCAGCTCTGGATGATCACGTTTACTTTCCAACTCCCCAATAACTGTAATTGGGATAATTACTTCATGCTCTGCAAATCTGGATAAGGCAATTGGATCTGCAAGTAAAACACTGGTATCTAAAACATATGTAATTCGCCCCGGTACAGCCTTAATGCCACCAGCTTTTTGTACTGACTTTAAAGCGAAGGATTCACTAGCCAATATCTTTGATCCCAACTTTTGTTTAATTGTGGTCGGTGGTTTGGAAGTAGGTAAACGGTAAATTATTGAGCGTAAATAATGGCGACGACACGCAAACCCTAAATATGAAGTTTAGATAACCTTTTTATAGCCCAAGTCGGCGGTGGCGTTGAGAGTATGAACGCAGGGCTCTTAAGAAATCTACTTTACGAAAATCTGGCCAATACGCTTCACAGAAATAAAATTCAGATTTAGCGCTTTGCCAAAGAAGAAAGCCGCCCAGGCGTTGCTCACCTGAGGTTCTTATAACTAAATCTGGATCAGGCAATCCTGCGGTGTATAGAAATTTACTAATCTCCGATTCAGAGATCAGCCCTGCTAATTCATCTACCTGCTTGCCATGTTTGACCGCATCGGCGATTAATGATTTAACTGCATCGGCGATCTCTTGGCGGCCGCCATATCCGATCGCAACATTAACTAGTACACCTGGAATGCCCTTACTTTTGGTGGCAACTGCATTTAATTTTTCTTGTAACCAATTTGGAAGAAGCTCCATCGAACCTACGGGACGCAACTCCCAACGGCCAATTTCACCTAGCTCTTCTAGTGCATCACCAATAATTTCCAGCAGCGGATTTAATTCATTGGCAGGTCTGGCTAGATTGTCATTTGATAACAACCAAAGAGTTACAACTGCAACTTGGGCCTCTTCACACCAATCCAATAGATCAACAATTTTCTTAGCACCAGCTTGATGTCCTCGTTTAGTTGAAGTATCTCCCGCCTCATCTGGATTGGCCTTAGCCCATCTGCGATTGCCATCCAAAATAACTCCAACATGGTGCGGTGTTTGGGAGTAATCCAACTGTGCAATTAAGCGTCGCTCATAAAGCGGATACAGCAAAGATTTTATTGCTGGCTTTAAATGTAGATTAATTTTCTTCGTTCCTAACCTTACGCTCTGCCCAAATTGATGCAATTGGCAGTGTGCCGGCCAACATGTAAAGGGCGGTATTAATTAAAGATTTACGTTTTAAGTAGCACATTTGCAAAGTAGCAAGCAGATAAATGGGATAGGTAAAACCATGAACAATAGGAATCCAAATAAATTTCTCATAGAAAGTTGGATCTGTTACTAAGTATTTAGCGGGCATATAAACAAACCAAAGCAAAATAGAGAAGCCGCCTGCCCAAAGTGCCATAAATCTAAATCGCTTTATTGCACCATTCATCTTTTTTTCTCCTTCTTGCTGGCCTTTTGATCTGCGGCTATCGAAATATAACTTCTCTGCCTCATTTGTGGAAACAGTGGCAAAACTAGCAGTAGCAAAGCCATAAACCACCACACAACTACGTATGAAATATGTTGCCAATAAAAACCGGCGACTCGTTGTGAAATTTGTGGCGCATCTATAAATTCCGGGTTGGCCGAATTTGTTTCCAAGAATTTTTCAGATTTAAGGATTATGTAACCATCATATAGAAATGGAAATTCTTTACTCACAATTAATGCAGGATCGATTCGCGATAATTCACCAGGTTTTGTAAATGCTCGATCTACATTTTGTCTTGGATAAAGTCTGCCGGTTATTTCAACTTCTCCAGAAAGATTAGGTAACTCTTCCTTTGAAATACCACGTACAACTAAGACAGCATAATTATTTGCTAATCGAAGAACTCGTACATCAAGATCGCCTTTTGTTTCACCGGTAATTTTTTGATCGCGCGCGACATAACCTTTTTCATACACGCCAGTTGCACTAACAATTCTATTTACCGCTTTTATTGGCAGGTTCATTCCCGCAGTTGCAACCTCCGT
>WLQA01000080.1 GCA_009698515.1 Actinomycetota bacterium | reverse complement strand
TTACAACCAGTTTTGTCGGTAGTGCCATTACAAGTTATTGCATACGAGATGGCGGTTGCCCGAGGCAATGATGTTGATCAACCTCGCAACTTAGCTAAATCTGTAACTGTTGAATAGAGAGTAAATGCCAGAAGCAAGAAAGAAACAGATGAACACCGCTCTAAAATTGGCGGTTATTTTCTTAGCCATCTACGGAGTCATTACCCAACAAGTATTAGCTAATGGTTGGCTGCGTCGATTTGATGAATGGATTTATAACCGAGATTTCTTACTGGTAACTCCTGGAAAAACTCCAACATTAGTTATGTTAGTTGATGATCTCGGACTTCGTAGCGTCACTGCAATCGTTCTACTTTTTACCGCATATTTAATTAGTAGAAGATACAAATCTTGGCGACCAATTAATCTTTCAATTCTTTCATTAGTTGCCTTAAATCTATTTGTTGGCGCATCTAAATTATTATTTGGTAGAACCAAACCACATTCTGGCTTTGACCTATTCTTTACTGATAGTGGACTTTCCTATCCAAGTGGACATGCAGCAAATGCATTACTAACTTGGGGAATTTTTGCTTATCTAATCTTTCGCTATTCACACAAAGGACCCTTCGAGGGTTTTCGCCTAACCTGGTTAGTTTCACTTGTAACCACTGGAGTTTGCTTAGCTTCTTTATATCGAAATACTCACTGGTTTTCAGATTTAATTGGCGGCTTGTTCATCGGCGCAGCATTATTGGTTTCAATCATCGCAGTAGATAGAAGTATTCCTTCGGAGCGACAACCTTCCTAGTAAGGGTAGGGTTATTTCATGTCTCGCGCAGTTGCCGAAGTTGATTTAACCGCCATCGCGCATAATTTAAATTTAATTAAAGCAAAAAGTAATGCGCAAGTTTTAGCGGTTGTAAAAGCAGATGCATATGGGCATGGCTTAATCCCAGTTGCCAAAGCGGCAGTTGCTGCAGGTGCGCATTGGCTAGGAACTGCTTTATTAGAAGAAGGTATTGCACTTAGAGCCGCTGGAGTAAAGGCGCCATTAATTTGTTGGTTAACACCACTTGGTGAGGATTTGAAAACGGCGATTAAAAACAATATTGATTTATCTGTATCTTCAATGGAATTACTTGAAGAGATTATTGATGCTGGGCGAGCGGCCAATATTGTGCCGCGGATTCATCTAGAAGTAGATACAGGAATGACTCGTGGTGGCGTGCGAAATGATTGGGCAGAGTTTGTCGCCGAAATTGCAAAAGCGGTAAAAGATAATGGCGTAGAAGTAGTTGGTTTGTGGTCACACTTTGCTAGAGCAGATGAGCCAGATCAAAGTTTTAATCAACAACAATTAGATACTTTTCATAAACGGCTGGCAATTTTGATATCACAGGGAATTAATCCGCAATTTGTGCATATCGCTAATTCAGCGGCGGCACTTACTAACAAAGATTCTTACAAAAACATTGTGCGCTGGGGTATTGGGCTCTACGGATTATCACCTGATGTAAACACCTTAGGAAGTTCTGGCACATTAAATTTAAAGCCAGCGATGAAATTAAAAGCTAAATTACATCTAGTAAAAGAGGTCGAAGCCGGCGCCCAAGTTGGATACGGCGGAACTGCAACTGTTAATGCAAATACCAAAATTGGTGTTGTCACAATGGGATATGCAGATGGCATTCCGCGCAATACAAATAATTCTGCTGGTGTATTTGTCGCCGGCAAACGTGCACCATTACTAGGTCGCGTTTCCATGGATCAATTTGTTGTAGATCTTGGATTGCAATCAACTGCTAAAACCGGTGATGAAGTTGTTATTTTTGGTGATGGCAGCGCTGGTGAGTACACAATTGATGAATGGGCAAGCGCAGCAAGCACAATTAATTATGAAATAGTTACCCGAATCGGCCCACGCGTGCCTAGAATCTACCCTCGTGGGTAACAGTTCAGATCTGCTCTCGATAAAAAATCTCTCCGTATCTTTCGGTGGATTAAAAGCACTTTCAAATGTTTATTTAGATTTACATATAAATGAAGTTGTTGGATTAATTGGCCCAAATGGCGCAGGTAAGACCACATTATTTAATGCACTAAGTGGCATTGTCGGAGTAGATAGCGGCGAACTTGAAATAAATGGCAAGGGCCACAAATGGCCAAAAGCCCACCAATTAATTGATTTAGGAATCTCTCGCACACTACAAGGTGTTGGATTATTTCCAGAGTTAACTGTTTTAGAGAATGTGATGATTGGCGCAACAAAATCAGCCAAGAGTGGCTTAATAAGTAGCGCACTTGGATTTAACGGTAGAGATGAAAAGCGCCTTCGCGAAAAAGCTATGACTGCATTAGAGCGGGTATATGCATCAGGAATTGCAGATCGCAGAGCAGATTCACTTCCATATCCAGTTACAAAACGAGTAGCAATTGCTCGTGCACTAGTTAGTGAGCCAAAGGTCCTATTACTTGATGAGCCAGCCGGTGGCCTAGGCGCACAAGATATTGAATGGATGAATGGCTTAATTCATAACTTAGCTGCAAGTTGCTCGGTAATTTTGGTCGAACACCATATGGATGTTGTTATGTCAGTTTGTGATCGACTATATGTATTGAACTTTGGTGAGGTTATATCAAGTGGCAATGTAGAAACTGTTCGCAATGATCCAGCTGTGATTGCTGCCTATCTAGGAGTAAACAATTGAGTGGCTTAGTCGTTGAGAATTTAACAATTGATCATGGCGCTATTAGAGCAATTAATAAAGTCTCCTTCAAAGTGCCACAAGGAAAACTTTCAGCAATTATTGGTGCAAATGGTGCAGGCAAAACAACTTTGCTCCGCACTCTCTCTGGATTAAAAGATGCCCAAAGCGGTAGTGCTACTTGGAATGGTAAATCTATATTGCGTCAGAAGCCAGAAGATTTAGCACGAAGTGGCATCATGCATGTTTCAGATGGTAAATCTGTAATTGCCGAATTAACTGTTAAAGAGAATTTAGCACTGGCTGGCTTGTGGCGAAAAGATAAAGCTGATGTCGCTAAGGCAACAGATGAGGCAATTGAATTATTTCCAAGATTAGGTGAGCGCTTACAACAAAGTGCTGGTTCACTATCAGGTGGGGAACGTCAGATGTTGGCAATTGGCCGAGCATTAATCGCCAGACCAAAATTACTTTTATTGGATGAACCATCGTTAGGTCTTGCACCATTAATAATTGAGCAGATCTTTCAAACCATTAAAACTTTAACTGCCAAAATGAATTTAACTGTTGTATTAGTAGAACAAAATGCAATTGGTGCGTTGAAGATTGCTGATGAAGGAGTAGTTCTAAATCTAGGTTCCGTTGTTGCAGTAGATAATGCGCAAACCCTTCTAAATGATCCAGCAGTGCGCGCTGCTTATTTGGGATTTTAAAATGAACCAATTTATTACAGCTGTTTTAACCTCGCTCTCATCAGGTGCAATTTATGCACTTATGTCATTGTCATTAGTTTTAGTTTGGCGATCAACCCGAGTAGTTAACTTTGCCCAAGCAGGTCAAGCGGTATTAACAACTTATATTGGTTATGCGGTGATTCAAAAAACCGGTTCTTATTGGATAGCTTTATTGGTGGCTGTAGTAAGTGGTGCCGTAATTGGCGCAATCATCGATAGATTCTTTATGCGACCAATCTTTAAACGAATTACCTCAGGGCCAATTGTGATGATTGCTCCTGTTGTGGCAACACTTGGCTTATTAGGAATTATTCAAGCAATTATTGGTTTTGTTTGGGGATTAACAAATCAATCAATTGAAACTCCAGTTTCTAATGCTGGATTAAGTTTAAATGGAACAGTAGTTGCTTTTAGTTTGTATAACGCACTTGTGCTAGTAATTGTTACATTAGTTATGGTTTTACTTACCTTACTTTTCCAAAAGACAAACATTGGTTTAGCGCTTCGAGCATCTGCGTACTCTCCAGAGATTGCAAAATTATCTGGAATTAAGGTTGATGCAGTGCGAACTCTTGGTTGGGCAATAGCTGGTGCCGCAAGTGGCTTGGCTGGAATGCTTTATATTCCAAACACTTATCTGTATCCAAATGCAATGGATGTGCTACTAGTTTTTGGTTTTATTGCTGCAGTTATTGGTGGTTTAGAAAGTATGGCCGGAGCAGTAGCTGGTGCCATGGTTCTAGGATTTGCCATCAACTTTTCAACCTCTTACATAAGCACAAAACTAGTTTTCCCAACTGCATTTGTAGTTTTAATTTTAGTTTTGTTGGTTAAACCTTCTGGCTTATTTGCAGCTAAGAAAGGTAGAAGTGCTTAAATGTTAAAACTCTCTTCTGGGAAAAAACGCCTTTTGCTTTTTGTACTTGCTGGTTGGATTTTATTAATGGCGAGCAACCAAGTTGATGAATTAAAACTTTATCAAGGTGCATT
>WLQA01000008.1 GCA_009698515.1 Actinomycetota bacterium | reverse complement strand
CCACCCTTTGTTGCTGGTGAGTGTTTAAGAGGTGGAATCTGATCTAATGCCACGGTTTCGGTATGTTCAATAATTCTAGCCATGGTCTGAACTGTTTCAATTGGAAAATCTCCAACAGAGGTCTCTCCAGATAACATCAAAGCATCCGCGCCATCTAGAACTGCATTAGCGCAGTCAGTTGCTTCTGCGCGAGTGGGTCTTGAGTTTGAAATCATTGAATCCAACATTTGCGTTGCAACAATTACTGGCTTAGCTGATTCGCGAGCCAAAGTTACACATCGCTTTTGCACCATCGGTACTTCTTCGATCGGAAGCTCAACACCTAGATCACCACGTGCCACCATGATGCCATCAAATGCATCAACTATCTCTTGTAAATTCTCCACCGCTTGGGGTTTTTCAATCTTTGCAATTACTGGCACACGGGCGCCAACTTCATCCATAATTTTGTGAACATCTTTAATATCAGCTGCGCTTCTAACAAATGAGAGCGCAATAAAATCTGCGCCAGCCTTTAATCCCCATCGCAAATCCGCAATATCTTTTTCAGATAATGCCGGAACAGATACCGCTACTCCGGGCAGGTTTAAACCTTTGTTGTTGCTAACCATTCCTGGCTGAATTACCTTTGTGATTACATCATTGCCCTTAACTTCACTTACCTGAACAGTCACCTTGCCATCATCAATTAATATGTAATCCCCGGGCTTGCAATCACCAGGCAGTCCTTTATAGGTAGTACCTACCCGTTCTTTCGAGCCTTCAATCTCATCGGTAGTAATTGTGAAAATATCACCGCGAGATAATTCATGCGGTCCATCGGCAAATCTAGCCAATCGAATCTTTGGACCTTGTAAATCAACTAGTACCGCTATTGGTTTATTAGCTTTTTTAGCAGCCGCACGCACCATATCCATTCGACTTTGATGCTCGGCGTAATCACCATGAGAGAGATTTAAGCGGGCCATATTCATACCGGCATCGACTAACTCAGCGATCTTCTCAACTGATTCAACAGCTGGACCGATTGTGCAAACAATTTTTGCGCGACGCATGTGAGTACTTTAATCCATTACTTCGCTAAACCATCAAAGGACGGGCTGTTGGTTCAATCGGTGATGGTAATTGTGTATTTCCAGTCAAGAATGTATCAACACTTGCTGCTGCGCTTCTGCCCTCTGCAATCGCCCAAACAATTAGTGATTGACCTCTACCTGCATCGCCACAAACATAAACTCCTTCAGTTGCTGTTGCATATTCAGAATCACGTTTGATATTTCCCCGTTCATCAACTTCAACCTCAAGTTGCTTTAATAATGGAGATTGCTCAGCTCCCGTAAAGCCCATTGCCAGGAAGACTAAATCTGCGGCGATTATTTTTTCAGAACCACTCTTTGGTTCAAATTTGCCATTTATAAATTCAGTTTCTAATAATTTAATGCCAGTTAAATTACCTGCTTTATCCTTTATAAACTCTTGGGTAGAAACTGAGTAAACGCGCTCGCCAGCCTCTTCATGTGCGCTGCTTACACGATAAATCATTGGATAAGTTGGCCAAGGTTGATTTGCCGGACGCTCATCCGTTGGTCTTGGCATAATTTCTAATTGCGTAACTGATTTAGCGCCTTGTCTAATTGCCGTTCCCAAGCAATCGGCGCCGGTATCACCACCACCAAGAATTACCACATCTTTACCCGCTGCGTTAATTTGCGGAACTTCAACCTCATTTAATGCCTGCTTATTGCCCCAAGGTAAATACTCCATAGCTTGATATACACCGATTGCATCTCGGCCTGGCACATCTAGTTCTCGCCAATTGGTTGCACCAATAGCTAAAACAACCGCATCATATTTACTTCGCAATTGCGCGCCAGTTATATCTTTGCCAACTGTAATTCCAGTTCGAAACCTTGTTCCCTCTTGCTCCATTTGATATATCCGGCGATCAACTATGGATTTTTCCATTTTAAACTCAGGTATGCCGTACCTAAGTAAGCCACCAATCTTCTCTGCTCTTTCATAGACCGCAACTGTGTGACCTGCTCGAGTCAATTGTTGTGCAGCCGCTAACCCAGCAGGGCCGGAACCAATTACCGCGACCGTTTTGCCGCTCAAACGATCTGGTGCCAGTGGCTTAACACGTTTTTCAAGAAATGCTTCCTCAATAGTTCTAAGTTCAACCTGTTTAATTGTTACCGCATCAGCATTAATTCCAATTACACATGCGGTCTCACATGGCGCCGGACATAACCTGCCGGTGAACTCTGGAAAATTATTTGTAGCATGTAGTCGATCAATCGCATCAGCTTTTTCATTACGCCAAATCAGATCATTCCACTCTGGAATTAGATTTCCGAGAGGGCAACCTTGATGACAGAAAGGAATTCCACAATCCATGCAACGTCCGGCCTGTTTTTGTAACTCTGGAAATGCTTGTTCCTCGTAAACCTCTTTCCAATCTTTAATACGTACATCAACTGGCCGGCGCTTAGGTGTTTGGCGAGGTGTATTTAAAAATCCCTTTGGATCAGCCATTTATCGCCGCCATGACTGCGCTATCTACCGGCAAACCTTCGCGCTGTGCTTTTGCCATTACATCAAGTACGCGTGCATAATCTCGAGGCATTACTAATGAAATACGATTTTTTGCATCTTGCCAATTAGATAGCAACTCTTTTGCGATTAATGAACCGGTATCAACTTGGAATTGCTCAATTATTTTTTGCAGGATTTGATCTTGATCAGATGGTATTGAAATAACATCAACCATCTCTGGATTGATTAATCTTTGATCCAAATCTAAAACATAAGCACGTCCACCCGACATTCCGGCAGCGAAATTTCTACCAGTTTTGCCCAATACAACGACAGTTCCACCAGTCATGTATTCACAGCCATGATCACCAACACCTTCAACAACTGCGGTTGCCCCGGAGTTTCGAACACAGAATCGCTCGCCAGCTACTCCCCGAATAAAGATTTCACCCGATGTGGCGCCGTATCCAATTACATTTCCGGCAATTACATTCTCATTTGAGATCAATTTTGCTTTCTCATCTGGTCGAACAATTACCCTGCCACCAGATAATCCCTTAGCTACATAATCATTAGTGTCACCATACAACCTCAGTGTTAAACCAGATGGAATAAATGCACCAAATGATTGTCCAGCAGATCCATGGAAAGTGATATCAACTGTGTCGGTAGGCAATCCAACGCCACCAAACTTCCTAGTTATTTCTGCGCCTAACATTGTGCCAACAGTTCGATTTACATTTCGCACTGGCATCTGAATTCGAACTGGCTGAGCATTTTCTAATGCCGGTTTTGCTAATTCAATTAACTTATTATCAAGTGCGTTACCCAAGCCGTGATCTTGTTTTGTCGAGTTTAAGCGAGATGATGAATCTTGTGGTTTTACTAGCAACGGGGCTAGATCCAAGCCAGATGCCTTCCAGTGATCAACCGCTTGGCGAGTATCAAGTAATTCAACCTGACCAATCACTTCGGCTAAAGTTTTAAATCCAAGCTCTGCCAATAACTCTCTTACTTCCTCAGCAATATATTCAAAAAATGTTTCAACAAATTCAGGTTTGCCGCTAAATTTCTTACGCAGTTCCGGATTTTGAGTTGCTACTCCTACCGGACATGTGTCTAAATGACATACCCGCATCATGATGCATCCAGAAACCACAAGTGGTGCAGTGGCAAAACCAAACTCTTCCGCTCCCAATAGCGCAGCAATTAAAACATCTCTGCCAGTTTTCATTTGGCCATCTACTTGCACAACGATGCGATCGCGCAAGCCATTTAACATAAGTGTTTGTTGTGTTTCCGCTAAACCTAACTCCCATGGTGCGCCAGCATGTTTTAAGGAGGTAAGCGGTGAAGCGCCAGTTCCGCCATCATGTCCGCTAATTAAAACTACATCTGCATGAGCTTTACTTACACCAGCAGCAACTGTGCCCACTCCAACCTCAGCAACAAGCTTTACATGAATACGCGCCTGATTATTTGCATTTTTTAAATCATGAATTAACTGTGCTAAATCTTCAATTGAGTAAATGTCATGGTGCGGAGGTGGTGAAATTAATCCAACGCCAGGTGTTGAATAACGAACTTTAGCAATCCATGGATAAACCTTGTTACCAGGTAATTGTCCGCCCTCTCCAGGTTTTGCTCCTTGTGCCATTTTTATTTGAATATCCTGAGCGTTAACTAAGTACTCGCTAGTGACACCAAATCTGCCACTTGCAACCTGCTTGATGGCAGATTTGCGAGAGTCACCATTTGCATCTGGAATATTTCTTGCCGGGTCTTCGCCACCTTCACCAGTGTTAGATTTTCCACCAATTCGATTCATGGCAATAGCTAATGTTTCATGGGCTTCTTGTGAGATAGATCCATAAGACATCGCACCAGTAGCAAATCGTTTTAATATCTCACTTGCTGGTTCTACTTGATCAATTGAAATGGATTTTCGGCCCGCACTCTTAAATGCAAATAAACCCCTTAAAGTCATCAGGTGCTTAGATTGATCATCAACTGATTTGGTGTATTGCTTGAAAATATCAAATCTCTTATTTCGAGTGGCATGCTGTAATTTGAATACTGTTTCTGGATTAAATAAATGTGGCTCACCTTCACGGCGCCATTGGTACTCACCACCAATTTGTAATCTCTTACTGCCAGGAACTTCACCACCTGGTGGGTAGGCAATGTGATGTCGACGAATAGTCTCTTGCGCGATTACATCAATTCCTACACCACCTAATCTAGAGGTTGCGCCAACAAAATACTCATCTACTAATTGTCGAGAAAGTCCGATAGCTTCAAAGATTTGCGCGCCGGTATAAGAAGCAATTGTGGAAACACCCATCTTTGACATAACTTTTAAAACACCCTTGCCAAGTGATTTAATTAAATTACGCACAGCTTTTTCTGGAGTAATGCCAGTTATCACTCCTTGACGAACTAAATCTTCTGCAGTCTCCATAGCTAAATATGGATTTACCGCTGCTGCACCAAATCCAATTAATAGTGCAACATGATGAACTTCTCTAACCTCACCAGATTCAACTACTAAACCAACTTTGGTTCGAGTTTTCTCTCTAATCAAGTGGTGATGAACTGCAGATGTTAAAAGTAAGGATGGAATAGGCGCATTTTCAGCATCGCCATCGCGATCAGATAACACAATGATGCGCGCGCCCTCATCAATAGCTTTAGAAACTTCACTTCTAATCTCTGCTATTCGATTAACTAAACCGGCACCACCACCAGAAATTGGAAATAAACCGCGAACAATATGTGAAGTAAATCCTGGATGATCACCATCAGCATTTACGTGAATAATTTTGGCAAGTTCATCATTATCAATTACTGGAAATTGCAATGAAATTTGCCGACATGAAGCCGGGCCAGGATCCAATAAGTTATGTTCCGGGCCAATAGAGCCACCTAAGGAGGTTACTAACTCTTCTCTGATTGCATCTAATGGTGGATTAGTTACTTGGGCAAATAATTGTGCAAAGTAATCAAATAGCAATCTAGGTTTTTCAGAGAGTGCTGCAATTGGTGTATCTGTTCCCATCGAACCAAGTGGTTCAGCGCCATTTTTTGCCATCGGCGTGATAATTATTCTCAACTCTTCTTCCGTATAACCAAAGGCCCGTTGTCTTCTAACAACAGATGAGTGCGGATAAACAATATGTTCGCGGGCAGGTAAATCACTTAGTCGAACTAAGCCAGCATGTAACCAATCGCTGTAAGGAGCTGAAGTTGATAAGGAATCTTTGATCTCATCATCTTCAATTATGCGACCTTCTGCAATATCAACTAAAAACATACGTCCAGGTTGCAGTCGACCTTTGCGAATAATGGATTCAGGGGCAAAATCTAAAACACCAGCCTCTGATGCGAGAACAACCAATCCATCATCGGTTACCCAAAATCTGGAAGGTCTTAAACCATTTCTATCTAACACTGCGCCAATTTGTTTGCCATCAGTAAAGGTGACACATGCCGGACCATCCCATGGCTCCATTAAAGTTGAATGAAATGCATAAAAATCTTTACGGGTTTGATTCATAGTTGCATGATTTTCCCAAGCCTCTGGAATCATCATTAAAATTGAGTGCGGCAATGAGCGTCCACCTAAATAGAGCAGCTCTAAAACTTCATCAAATGATGCAGAGTCACTTCCTGCCGGATCCACAATAGGAAATAATCTTTGGATATCTCCAGGAATGAGATCACTTTCCAACAAAGTTTCTCTTGCACGCATCCAATTGCGATTTCCTTTAACGGTGTTTATCTCACCATTATGGGCAATAAATCGATATGGATGAGCTAATGGCCAGGATGGAAATGTGTTTGTCGAAAATCTTGAGTGAACTAATGCCAACGGTGATTCAACTAAGGGATTGGATAAATCAGTAAAGAACTCTTCAAGTTGGCCTGTTGTTAGCATGCCTTTGTAAACAATTGTGCGCGATGAAAGAGATGGCACATAAATTGAGAGTAGATGTTCAACTCGTTTTCGGAAACAAAATGCGATTCGATCTAAATCCAGATCTGATTCATTATTTTCACCGGCAATAAATATTTGTTCAAACTCTGGCATTACTGAAATAGCGGTTTTGCCAAGTGATTTAGCATCGGTCGGTACCGTACGCCAACCGAGAATTCGTACACCTTCTTCTTTGGCTATAACCTCAATTTGTTTTGTTAAGTCTGAATTTTTCCAATTCTTCTCTAAAAATAAAATACCGGTTGCATACTTGCTAACTGGTGGAAGTGAGAAATCCACAACAGATCGATAAAACTTATCTGGCAAGCAAATTAGGATTCCGGCACCATCCCCACTGTCTGGTTCAGCACCAGATGCTCCGCGATGTTCTAGATTTCGTAGCGCAGTTAATCCTTTTGAAACAATCTCATGAGTTGGAATTTTATTTAATGTAGCGACCATAGCCACGCCACATGCATCATGCTCGAAGGCAGGATCGTATAAACCTGTAGCTTTTGGAATAGCAGAAAAAGATTTAATACTGCTCAAGATTTGTTGGCCGCTCCCGTAACTGGGTCGGGACGTCAATGGCCCAACTTAAAAACTTCTGTGTTGCAGAGTAAATAGTAGCAGGAGAAAACTTTAGGTTAAATGCCGGTTAAGTGAACCAGTGATCCAATTCCGGCTGTGATTGCCATTCCAAGGAAGCCGCCAACAAGAATTCGAGCCGTAGTTTTTGCTACAGGTGAAGATGCAATCTTGGCGCTGGCATATCCAGTAACTAATAGACCTAGAACTGTAAAACCAATAATTGAGAAAACTTGTGTGCCAGGAGTTGGAGCTAGCGCACCTAAGAATGGAATAACACCACCGATGGTAAAGCTAATTGCTGAAGCAAAACCAGCCTGCACTGGTCGCGCCTTGGTGTGTTCAAATTGTCCAAGCTCATCTCGCAAATGCGCCTCTAGCGCATCTTTTTGCGTCATTGTTTTAGCGACCTCTGTTGCTAATGCCGTTGATAATCCTCGTTGTTCATAAATATGAATTAACTCTTCTAATTCACCTGCTGGATCAATCTCAAGTTGTGCAATCTCAATTTGTCGATCTGCTTCTTCAATATCATTTTGCGAACGCACAGACACATATTCACCAACTGCCATTGACATGGCACCCGCTGCAATACCTGCTAATCCGGCGGTGATCAAAAAATCATTTGCTTGGGCTGCCGATACACCAATCATTAAGCTTGCTGTAGAAACTAAACCATCATTAGAGCCAAGTACTGCTGCGCGCAACCAACCAGCTCGATGCACGCGGTGATCAAGATTTCTAACTCTTACATCTTTTAAAGCCATTTGGAAATCCTAACCATTTTCTCTTTGCTTGCGCCCAAAGGCACGCGATCTAGCCAAGTAAATCAAAGAACTAGCTATCACAAGCAGGCTAACCCAGATATTTAATCTCACCCCAAGAATGATATTTGCTTGATCGATCCGTAACGCTTCAATCCAGATTCGACCAATCGTGTAACCAAGCACATAAAGAGCAAAGAGATCACCAGGCCTTGAAATAAATTTGGCGATAAATTTTGGTGTCTTCATTAGTAAATAAGCAATTACAACGCACCAAATTAATTCATAAAGAAATGTTGGATGGAAGGTTGCAAAATCTTTATATCCATATGGTCGATCAAATTTAGGTATTTCTAATCCCCATGGCAAAGTGGTGGGTTTGCCAAATAACTCAACATTAAACCAATTACCAATTCGCCCGATTGCTTGTGCAATTGCAACACCAGGAGCTAGTGCATCAAGAAAATGAGTAAATGGCAGTGAGGTCATGTGTTTTTTATAGTAAATAAATACAGCAAATGCACCTAGGGAAATTGCACCCCAAATTCCTAGTCCACCTTCCCAAATTTTAAAGGCATCAGTTGGTACACCATCGGCACCAAAGTATTTTTGCGGAGATGTGATTACATGATAAATCCGGCCACCAATTATTCCGGCTGGTACCGCCCACGCCGCCGCATCTGAAACATCATCTGGGTTTCCACCCATTTTTTCATAACGTTTGCGACCAATCCAGATTGCAACTGCAATGCCTAACAATATGCAGATAGCGTAGAAGTGAAGCGTTAAGGGACCAATCTCCCATGTTGAATTACTTGGAGATGGGATAAATGCAAAGTTAATTACTTAACTCCTCCGGTAGCAAGGGCAGCTTTAAACTTTACCGGATCCATATACTCGGTATTTCGATCCAAATCTTTGCCATTTACCTTCACAGTAGGCGTGCCATTTACATTCGCTTTTGCAGATGCATCGGCCACATTCTTGGTCCAATCAACATAAGTTCCATCTGTTACACACTTTTCAAATGCGGCAGATTTCAAACCAATTGAATTACCCAACCGCTTCATGTAATCGCCAGTCCAAAGTCCAGAGTTTTCAGTTCCAGATTGATTTTGGAATAGTGCAATATTCATATCTAAAAACTTTCCTTCATCTGCAGCACAGGCGGCGGCATTTGCAGCGAGAATTGATTCCGCGCCAATAAAGGTCATTGGATGGTAAACAATTTTTGCTTTACCACTTGCCGCAATTTCAGCAAGATATCCACCATTAATAATTTCAAAGTTTTTGCAAATTGGGCATTGGTAATCAACATATACATCTATTTTTGGAGTTGCATTCGCATTTAAAACTATTCCATAGCCATCAGTGGCTGAAACTGCAGCTGGCACCTTTGCGGTTGAACTAGATTTATTACTAATAAAGGAGAACACGGCGCCAACTAAAACTATAAACGCCACCATTCCAATTACTAAATTTCTGGTGCCTTTATCAGGATTATTACTATTCGACATCGCTCTCCAATATTTTCAACTAAAAAATGATTACTTATCTAATCCAAATCTACCCTTTGGAAAGCGATAAAGGTAAATACCCAGCATGGTCAGGCCTATGTCTCGCAAAATCTCAGATAGATATTTAGTCTCACCTGGTTCAACCGCACCACCACCGCCGAAACAACCACAGTCGATACTCAATCCGCGGGCCCAAGCCTGAGAAATTGCAATGATAAATACAAACATCGTAAAGCCACCGATTGCCGCAGATATCTTCACGCCAACACCGATAATCAATAAGGTGCCAACGCCAACCTCCATCCAAGGCAATACATATCCAAGAAAGTTAGCAATATTGATAGGTAATACTTCATAGGCGCGAACAGCCATGGCAGATTTTTGCGGATTACCAACTTTTAACGCACCCGCTGCTAATAAAACTCCTCCTAGTACCAAACGGGAAAGTAAAGTTAACCAAGGTTGTACTTTATAAAACTTACTTAACATTTCTTACTCCTTCTGATAATTCACGAGCTAACTCTTTAACTTTCTTTAACCCTTTACGTCCTGCACCATGTTTTTGAATAATCTTGATAAATGCAGATCCCACAATTACTCCATCTGCATAAGCGGCAACTTCGCGCGCTTGCTCTTTTGTTGAAACTCCTAATCCCACCGCAACGGGTAAGGCAGAATTTTTGCGAATTCGCGCAACTAAGCCACTGGCATTTCCGGAGACGGAATCACGCGTGCCGGTAACGCCCATCAAACTTGCAGCATAGATAAATCCAGAACATTGCTCAGTTACTAACGGCAATCTACTGTCAGATGAACTTGGCGCAACCACATATACGCGATCTAACTTATTGTTAGCACAAACTGATTTCCAAGCGGCTGATTCTTCGATAGTTAAATCAGGTGTAATAACGCCGCTTCCACCTGCATCATTCATAGCCTTTGCAAATTTTTCAATTCCATACTTTTCAATTGGACTCCAGTAACTCATCACCAAGCTTGGTGCGCCAAGTTGCACACTGCTTGCCAATAGCTCAAATACTTCTGCAGCTCCTGCACCATTTGATAAGGCCTGTTCAGATGCTGCTTGAATTACCGGTCCATCCATAACTGGGTCTGAATATGGATAGCCAATCTCAATAGCATCAACACCACCTGCGATCATCTCTTTAACTATTTTCTTCGCCGAACGTTGAGTGGGAAAGCCTGCCGGCAGATAACCAATTAATGCCGCACGATTTTCAGATTTACATTTTGCAAATAATTGAGCTAACGAATTACTCATTAAAGCGCAAGTCCAAAGTACTCGGCAGCGGTTTGAACATCTTTATCTCCCCGACCAGAGAGATTAATTAAAATTGTGGCATCTTTTCCTAACTCATTGCCAACTTCAAGAGCCCCGGCTAGTGCGTGCGCAGTTTCAATTGCTGGAATTATTCCCTCGGTTTTACATAGTAATGAAAATGCATACATCGCCTTGTCATCATTAACCGCGCGATACTCAGCGCGACCAATATCGTTTAGATAAGCATGCTCTGGGCCAACTCCTGGGTAATCCAATCCTGCTGAGATTGAATGAGATTCCACTGTTTGACCATCTTTATCTTGCAACACATAAGAGCGAGTTCCGTGTAGAACTCCAGGTGTGCCACCTGAAATAGTTGCGGCATGTTTTCCGGTTTCAATCCCGCTGCCACCTGCTTCTAATCCAATTAATCTAACCGCTTTGTCATCAATAAATGGATGGAAAATTCCGATTGCATTTGAACCGCCACCTACACATGCAAGTACCGCATCAGGTAATTTCCCGGTTAGCTCTAGAACCTGCGCTCTTGCTTCAACACCAATAATTCTTTGGAAATCTCGAACAATTGTTGGAAATGGATGTGGTCCGGCAACTGTGCCGAGTAAGTAATGAGTATCTGCCACATTGGTAACCCAATCGCGCATCGCTTCATTAATTGCATCTTTTAAAGTTTTAGAACCTTGCGTAACGGGAACAACTTCTGCTCCTAACAATTTCATACGAGCAACATTTAATGCTTGTCGTTTAGTGTCCGCCTCACCCATATAGACAACACATTCCAAACCAAACAATGCTGCCGCTGTCGCTGATGCAACTCCATGTTGACCGGCACCAGTTTCAGCAATAATTCTCTTCTTGCCCATGCGTTTTGTTAATAGCGCTTGTCCCAATACATTATTTATTTTATGACTGCCGGTATGGTTTAAATCCTCGCGCTTTAATAAAATTCGTGCACCGCCGGCATACTCCGCAAATCTTTTAGCTTCCGTAATGATGCTAGGACGTCCAGTGTAAGTTTTATGAAGCTGCGTTAATTCTTCTTGAAATTTAGGATCTTGCAATGCAGATTCATGAGCAGCTGCTAATTCATCTAAGGCTGCAATTAAAGCTTCCGGCACAAAGCGACCACCATATGGACCGAAATGCCCCAACAAAGTTGATTGATTTTCCTGCAATGTCATATGGATACTTTATGCGATCTTTACCGATTAAGTAATTCTTTAATCATATGCTTTGGATCTCCTGATTTAACCAAGCTTTCGCCCACCAATATTGCATTTGCTCCCAGTTTTTCAACTAAGGCAACCTGTGACCTAGTTGAGATCCCAGACTCTGCAACCTTAATCACACTCGCTGGCAGGTGCGGAAAGATCAACTCAAAATTAAGATCTGAAACTTCTAAGGTTTTTAGATTTCTTGAATTAACACCAATTATTTCCGCATTAATCTCTAAAGCAATCTCCGCCTCTTTCTCATCATGTACCTCCACTAACACATCCATACCCAGCTCAGTGGCAAGTTGATAAAAATCCTTAAGTTCAGATTTTGTTAACCCGGCAACAATGAGCAAGATTAAATCCGCACCAATTAATCTAGATTCATAAACTTGAAATTCTGTAACTATAAAATCTTTTCGCAGTAATGGAAGGGCAACTGAATTTCTGACCAAATTAAAATCTGCAATAGATCCATTAAACCGGCGTTGCTCAGTTAATACGCTAATTACATCTGCTCCGCCTGATTGGTAAATATTGGCAAGTGCTGCTGGATCTGAAATTTCGGCAAGTACACCTTTACTTGGTGAGGATCTTTTAACCTCTGCAATTAGGCGCATGCCATCTTTACTTAAAGCTGACTTCGCTCCTCTTAATCCCGGAGCAGATGCTATGGCTTTTTTTAATTCTGCAATTGGCACCATACGAGATTTCACATCATCTAAGACACCTTCAATTATCGAAGAGAGCACATTCTCGGAAGGAGCACTGAAGTTATTTTTCATCAGTGGGATCCAGGCCGTCAGTTAAAGAGTTCCATTGATTTTTAGCTTTTCGCTCGTACTTTTGAGAGTTACTTCCTTTATTAAGAATTGAAATGGCATAACCAATAAAGAAGATTGCCAACGCGGTCAAAATAAGTGATTTCATAATTTACTCATTTGATTGGCGGTAGCGACTGCCCCCAAAACTGCAGCGGCTTTATTAATACACTCTTGATTTTCAGAAGCTGCTTCGGAATCTGCAACAATGCCAGCACCTGCTTGCACATAAACATCATCACCTTTAATTACCGCTGTGCGAATTGCTATACATGCATCAATATTTCCAGTGAAATCCAAGTAACCAATAGTGCCGCCATAAATTCCACGCCTGGTTTCTTCATTGTCTTCAATAATCTGCATCGCACGAGGCTTTGGAGCGCCAGATAAAGTGCCAGCCGGAAAAACAGCAAACAAAGCTTCGATTGCGGAAAACTTCTTAGATAATTTTCCAACTACGGTTGAAACAATATGCATAACATGTGAGTATCTCTCGATTTGCATGAACTCCGTAACTTCTACACTTCCAGCTTCACAAACACGACCTAAATCATTTCGCCCCAAATCAACCAGCATGAGATGTTCTGCCCGCTCTTTTGGATCGGCCAACAAATCCTGCGCATTTTTTTGATCGATACTTTGGTCTTTACTTCTGGCCCGGGTACCTGCAATTGGGTGAATCATTACCTCATCACCAGTAACTTTTACCAAAGCTTCTGGGCTTGATCCAACAACTGAGAGTTGGTCTGCAAATTTAAATAAATACATATAAGGACTTGGGTTTTGTTCTCGTAATGTGCGGTAAATATCAAAGGGATCAGCATTACTTTTCATCTCAAATCTTTGTGAAAGCACAACTTGAAAAGCTTCACCAGATTTAATTTCCTCTTTTATCAACTCCACTTTTTTCTCATAGATTTCATCGGTGGTGCCTCTTTGATAATCTGGAGTTACCCGATTTGGAATATTTGAGAATTTTACAGTTGGCAACCTACTCAAATTATCGGCCATGGCCTTTAATCTTGCTAACGATTTTTCGT
>WLQA01000079.1 GCA_009698515.1 Actinomycetota bacterium | reverse complement strand
TTTTCAAAGCTATCTGGTGTGACATTTAATCTAACCGCCAACGCCAGGCGCACATCATTAATCGCCAATAACCATTGTTGTGCATCGGTAATAGAAATATCTGCTTTAGGTAATTCATGATCTACTGGAAATACCAGCTGCTCACGCAAATACATTAAATGTTGTTGTTTTATTTGGCGAAGTCTTGGCTCTGTATATTTACGGAACTCATCAGCTGCCTCTGGATCGGCGTATGCATTTGGTAATAATCTATTTAATACTGGATCTTCTGGCGCCGATAGTGGCTCCATATTCA
The DNA here is from genome assembly GCA_009698515.1 of Actinomycetota bacterium. Lineage (GTDB taxonomy): Bacteria > Actinomycetota > Actinomycetes > Nanopelagicales > Nanopelagicaceae > Nanopelagicus. The sequence continues at coordinate 4,125 of WLQA01000079.1, read as the reverse complement.
TTAACTGCGCCGCCATTAATTGCGCAAAGGGATCATCTGATTGGTAATGATGAGCAAAGTTTCGCTCGCCTAATAACTCAAGTAATTGTTCAACTAAATTAATTAATATATGCAATTCATCATTGCTTAATGCAACTGTTAAATCACCAGTTGCTGGTGTTCCTTTAAATTCACCCATTTATTTTTCGCATCACTTATCAATATCTCTTTGCAAAGTTGCCCATAATCCATGTTCATGTAAACGTTGCACATCATTCTCCATGGCTTCCCGAGTTCCAGCTGATACCACCGCTTTGCCTTCGGTGTGAACCTTCATCATTAACTCATGAGCTTTCTCTTTGCTAAAGCCAAATAATTTAATAAAGACATAAGTTACATAACTTTGTAAATTAACTGGATCATCCCAAACAATTGTTACCCAAGGTCGATCAAAGAATTTAGAGAGATCTAACTCCTCTAACGCTTCGGTCTCGGTGCTCATGCACCCATTATCTATTAAGTAACTATCTAATTAAAAGAGGGTAAATTTCGGAGTTGCCAGCGCCCATCTTGGCATTTGCCGCAACGCTAGCTTGGTAATTAACAAGATTGGCTTCCTTCTCTATTAAAGTGAAATTAAAGCCGCCGGTTGCATCGGTTAAATAACTGCCAATAACTACGCCATTTCGTTTTACATTAACACTTACACCTGCACTCTTTGGAAATATTTGGCCCTTAACTTGATAGGCACTTGTGGCCTTTACCGAAGATGGAAGTTGCATCATGATATTTGGTGCAACATTTATTGCTTTCTCCAAGCTCTTTGCCTCTAATCGCTCCCAAGAGCCTTCACTTACTAAACGAATCTGACTTTTTTCCGCAACAATGGCTGGTGCGGTAATGGTGCCAGCGGCATCTGTTACACCCACTGCAATTGATCGCCAAGTTGAATCTGTTGAGTTCTTAACCTCAAATCGCACATTTAAACCTGCAACTGGTGTCTTGTCTGGCAATTTAAATGTGCCAGTTAGATTAAATGTGGCGCCGTAATTTATTTGCTCAAGATCAGTTGCAATAGCGCTGACGATTACATCTGGAGCAATTGCTTTAGCAACATTTTTAATTGCAGTTGCTGCCGCCGCAGTCTCTTTACCAAATGTCCATACTGCAACTCCACCTAATCGATACTTACCAACAAGTGCAGCACGGGCGGCATAAGAGCGCTCATCTGGATACCAAACAGTTCTTGTCGCAGTACATGTGATCGCGCTATTTGTTGGATCAGAATATGGTTTTTTGTAAACATAAGAGTTCTCTGCAAATGTTGTGTTGTACTTTGCTTCACCACCATAAGTACTAGCTAAATTAACCGCATCTCGCATCGCCAAACTTGCTCTGCCGCCAACAATAATTGTTGAAGCAAAAGCAGTTGGACAAGCACCCTCTACCTTTGTAATCCAATCTCTGCCATAACCAGGAATTCCAACAAAGACCTTTGATGCCGGCATTTGTGTGATTGCAAACTTAACTGCATCCTCAGTCCAATCAAGTGGGCCGATTGGACCAGGTGTAATTGTTGAATAGTCATAAGCCATGATGCGAAGTCGATCAATGTGTGGTCCGATTTCACTCCATGCATAAACCCAATTGCCAGCACGTTTAGTTGCTGGGTCAAAATCTGGTGGAGTTGTAACTGATAATAATTTACTGTCGGCATGCAAAGTTGCCGATAACTCCTTAATAAAACTTACCCAATTAGGTTTCATGGCAACCCAATTGGCTCGAGTTTCACCCTTTGCATAAAACTTTTCAAAATCTAAATCAATACCATCGTAATTATATTTTGTTACTAGATCTTTTATGGTTTTTACTAAGGTAGCTCGCTTGCCTTCGTTTGCCAAAATTCCAGCAAGGGTGCGAACTGGTTGATCATCGGTAATTGTCGGAATAACAATTAAGCCACGAGTTTTTAAATCTTGTAATGCAACTGTGATTGGTTTTGTATACAAACCTAATGTGTATTTATCTGTAATTTTGCTTTCACTAGCCAAGCCATACCAAAATGGTGAAACATCGCGGATTACATCGTAATTAAAATTTGTATCTACTGATGGTAAATAAATAGTTGGTGATCCATCAAGCCAACCAGATAAAATTCGACGAGGTGGATTGTCTGCGCCAGCCGGTGTGAAAAAAGAGTTGGCAGTTACAAAAAAGAGTGTAAGTGCGGTGACAAGTATTTTTCTCACACAAATTAGGTTATCGGGTTAACCTTAAATTTCACTTAAAGGAAGCGTGAATCTCTTTACATGTTGGGCACACTGGAAATTTTTGAGGATCTCGATTTGGTATCCACTTCTTGCCACACAGGGCGCGAACCGGCTTTCCCGTCACTGCAGATTCAGTGATTTTATTTTTGTCTACATAATGAGAAAACCGCTCATGATCTCCTTCATCAATATTTAGTGAAGTTTCAGCGGGCTTTGTCTTTTCCAGCAGATCAGAGAGGAATCCCATGCGTAAATATTATCGTGATCTAACCCTTTGCGATTAGGCTTATTCAATGAAATCTGGGATGAAAGATCTACTGCACACCTCTGATCTTTCCAAGAGTGATATTGAATTACTGCTAGATACCGCCGCTAAGTTTGCAAAAAAACCGTTAGCTGCCAAGAAACATTTATCCAAAAAAACTGTTGCGATTTACATGACTAAATCATCTACTAGAACCAGATTGGCCTCTGAAACTGCTGTAGCTCATTTAGGTGGTTCACCAATATTTTTAAGAGGTGATGATCTACAAATCGGACGCGGTGAAACTATCGCTGATACAGCAAAAATCATCTCTGGTTTTTGTGATGCCTTAATTGTTCGCACCTATGCCCAATCAGATGTAGATGAACTTGGCAAGCACGCAACTATTCCGGTCATAAATGCATTAACAGATGATGATCATCCAACTCAATTACTTGCAGATTGGATCACGATCCGAGAAAACTTTGGTAAAGATATTTCCGGACGTAAATTTGTTTACTTAGGTGATGGCAACAATATGGCAACTGCTTGGTTAATTATGGGCGCGACCATGGGTGCACATGTGGTCGTTGCAACACCAAGTGGTAAGTGGGCGCCTAAAGATGCAGTTGTTAAACAAGCCATTGCAATTGCAAATAAATCAGGTGGCAAGGTTGAAGTTTTAACTGATCCAGAAGCGGCCGCAAAAGATGCCAGCGTTTTATACACCGATGTTTGGATGTCGATGGGTGATTCTGAATCTGATCGCGCCGAGAAAATTGCTGCACTTTCACCATTTGCAGTTACCGATAAGTTGATGTCACTAACCAAAAAAGATTCCATCTTTATGCATTGCTTACCAGCCCATCGCGGTGAAGAGGTTGCAGCCTCTGTGATCGATGGAACAAAATCTGTAATCTGGCGACAAGCTTTTCATCGCAGAACTACTATTCAAGCATTGCTGTATCACTTAACCCGCGGTGATCTGACCGGAAATTGAGAGTAGATTAACGCCATGCGCATTGCAGTTCCGAAAGAGATAAAAGCGGGCGAAAAACGCGTTGCACTTGTGCCAGATATTATTTCTAAATTAACTAAAGCCGGACTTGAAGTTGTAATTGAATCTGGTGCTGGAGTTAACGCACAAGCAGCTGATCAAGAGTTTAAAACCGCAGGTGCAGATGTTAAATCAGGTGATGTATTAACTGGCGCAGATGTTGTTCTCTCCGTACAACCATTAACTCCGGCGCAGATGAAAACACTTAAAAAGGGTGCAATCACAATCTCATTTTTATCACCAACTGGTTCAATAGATTCCATCGATGCTGCAGTTGCAGCAGGTGTTACCGCTTTCTCACTCGAAATGGTGCCTCGTATTTCACGCGCCCAATCAATGGATGCATTAACGTCACAAGCCTTATGTGCTGGCTATCGCGCATCCCTTGTTGCTGCCGAACTTTCACCTAAATTTTTCCCATTACTTATGACTGCAGCTGGCACAGTTACACCAGCAAAGGTTGTTGTGCTTGGCGCCGGTGTTGCTGGCTTACAAGCAATTGCAACTGCTAAAAGATTAGGCGCAGTAGTTAGTGCATATGATGTTCGTCCAGCATCTGCTGATGAAGTTAAATC
>WLQA01000078.1 GCA_009698515.1 Actinomycetota bacterium | reverse complement strand
GGCTCAAATGTAGTTTTTACATTGTTCCTATTCGGAATGTTTATTCCTTATCAAGCAATCATGATTCCTCTTGTAAAATTATCAAACACTGTTGGTATGAATAAATCAATCTACGTTTTGGTATTTGCTCATATTATTTACGGAATTCCAATTTGTACCCTTATTTTCCGTAATTACTACGAAACCATTCCAAATGAATTAATTGAGGCCGGACGTGTTGATCGTGCCTCTATGGTTCGAATTTACCGATCAATTATCTTGCCTCTTTCTATACCAGCTTTTGTGGTTGTGGTTATTTGGCAGTTCACATCGGCTTGGAATGACTTCCTCTTTGCCATATTTTTAACGGGCGGTTCTCCAAAGCTATCTGTTGCTACAACAGCGCTTAACTTCCTAACTGGTTCACCAAATGCGGTGTACTACGGAATGAATATGACGGCATCTTTAATTGTTTCGATTCCAGTTTTAATTGTTTACATATTCTTGGGTCGTTACTTCTTGCGAGGCATGCTCAGCGGCTCACTAAAGGGTTAGTAAGTGGCTATATCCGTCGAAGTATTTGATGATCGACGCAATCAATTAGGTGAAGGTCCAACCTCATCAGGGGCAAATAACAACCATGTGCAGTGGTGTGATATTTATGGGCAAGCAATCAGATGGCGCGATATTGCAACAGGTGAAATTGGTGAATACAAAACATCCGAGCCTGTAGGTTTTCAAATTCCACGCACAATCGGTGGCGAAATTTTAGGAACAGCTAATGGCCCAATTTTGCGTGATAAAGATGGCACATCACATGCCATGCCATCTCGCGAAGAGGCAGATGGTTTTAAAGATAAAAATGTTTTGCGTTGGAATGATGCCAAAGTTGCGCCAACTGGTGAATTATTTCTAGGTTCAATGGCTTACGAAAACCAAAGCAACGAGGGTGCGTTTTATAAATTAAGTAAAGATGGCAAGAAATTAACTAGATTATTTGGTGAAGTTGGAATTTCAAATGGTATGGATTGGACAGTAGATCAATCCCGAATGTTTTATATCGATACTTTATCTATGAAGGTAGAAGTATTTGATTTTGATAAGGGGCAAATTAGCAATCGTCGAACATTGGTAGAGATCCAGGATGGCATGGGTTACCCAGATGGCATGTGCTCAGATGTCAATGACAATGTGTGGGTGGCTTTTTGGATGGGCTCATGTGTTCGCTGCTTTGATGGCAAAACTGGCAAGTTATTAGAAGAGATTAAATTGCCAGTTCAAAAAGTTACCTCATGCTGCTTTGCCGGTGAGAAGTTAGATCAATTAATAATTACCACCGCTGTTGGCAATCCTGGTGAAGAGATGGATTTAAATCTTTATCCGAAAGCTGGATTTATCTTCACTGCAAATCCAGGTGTGGCTGGTAAAAAAACCAATTTGTTTGGTGCTTAATTGAAAGTTGATTTATTCACCTTTGGTGAATCACTTTCGGTATTTATTACCACCGACTCTGATTCTGTATTAACTGGCAAATTTTATGAACGCGTAACCGCGGGTGCTGAAGTAAATGTGGCGGTGGCGTTAGCAAGATTAGGTTTGAAATCAAAGTACTTCTCTAGATTTGGCCAAGATCAATTAGGTGAAGTAATGATTAAAGATATTGCTGCTGAAGGTGTTGATATTTCCACGGTTAAGCGAGTCCCATTTTTTACAGGTGCAATGGTTCGCAATCCCGGAAAGGATGCGCCAGTTGAAACAACTTACTTGCGCAAAGGCTCTGCTGCTTCCACCATTGAAGCATCTGATATCTCCGATGAATTTATTACAAATGCCAGATGGGTTCATACAACTGGAATTACCTGCGCCATCTCTGAATCAGGAGCCGCAGCTGTTGCTCATGCATTAGCGAGAGCAAAAGCTTTGGGAGTTAAAAGCAGTTTTGATTTAAATCTTCGTCGTAAATTATGGAGTGATGAACAGGCAGCAAAAGTATTAAAGCCACTTGCCAAAGATGTTGAATTTTTAATCGGCGGCGAAAGTGAGTACGAGGTGGTATTTGGCAGCAAAGATGCAAAATCTGTTTTGAAAGATGCAAATGATCGTGGCTGCAAGATTGCAGTAATGACAAATGGTGATCAACCACTTCGTTACTCAATTAATGGTGAGTTTGGCCAGATCTTGCCACCAAAAGTTGTTGCAGTTGATCCTGTTGGATCAGGGGATGCGTTTACTGGTGGAACAATCGCTGGATTATTAAGTGGCATGGATGAATTAACTGCGCTGCGCCAAGGAAGTAGATCTGGTGCACGTGTTGCAAGTATGTTTGGGGACTGGACCGGATTGCCGACAGGAAGTGGAGGTGTAATTAATGAAGACAATTGATGCACTTCTAAAGCACAAGATTATGGGATTGGTCCGCACAAATGATCAGGTAACTGGCCAAGGGATGGCAGATGCCATGGTCAAAGCAGGTATTCGCGCAATTGAAATTACTTTAACGACGCCCGGTGCGTTAAGTATTGTTGAGAAATTATCTGCAAATAAAGATTTAACGGTTGGTGTTGGCACCGTTATCAGCAAAAAAGATGTGAAGAGTGCTGCAAAGGCTGGCGCTAAATTCATAGTTTCACCAAATACAGATTTAGATGTAATTAAGAAATCAAAAGATTTAGATTTAATCTCTATGCCAGGTGTAGCAACTGCAACAGAGGTAGGCGTAGCTATTAATGCTGGCGCTGATATCTTGAAATTATTTCCGGCAAGTACTTATGGTCCATCGCATTTGAAGGCGCTGCGCGATCCATATCCAAATCGTTTATGGTGTCCAACTGGTGGAATTACATTGGGTTCGGTTGATGAATGGTTTGCTGCTGGCGCTAATTTAATTGGACTGGGTGGACCTCTGACAAAGGGCGGATTAGATAAAGTTAACGAAAATGTAATCGCTTTTATGAGTGCAGTCTCTTCAGCGAATAAGGTAGGTTAACGATCATGAAATTAGCCGGACATCATATTTTTATTACAGGCGGTGCCAAAGGAATTGGCGAAGCAATTGTTCGCGATTGCGTGGCCGAAGGTGCCAATGTTTCCTATGTTGATATTGACTCTGCATCAGGTGAAAAATTAGCTAACGAACTTGGCGCAAAGGTTAAATTTGTTAAGGCAAGTGTGGCTAGCTTTGAAGAGTTATCAAAGGCTTTCACTGAGGTTGTTGCAGCATTTGGTGAAGTAACTGGAGTTGTAAACAATGCCGGTGTTAATTCACATGCAGATCCAGTAACTATGACTGATAAAGAATGGGATGATTTCTTCGCTGTTGATATGAAACCTGTTTGGTTAACTGCAAAATTAGCTCTGCCTGCAATGCGCAAAGCTGGCAAAGGTTCCATCGTAAATATTTGCTCAATCCATGGTCGCCTAACTTATCCAGGATTTTTTCCATATGGCGCAGCAAAATCTGCAGTACTTGGTTTAACTAGAAACTTAGCTTTAGATGAAGGCAAGCATGAGATCCGCGTTAACGCGGTCTCACCTGGTTACATTCTTACTGATCTAACTAAAGGTTGGTTAAATGCCGAAGCCGGACGCACAGAGCGCGCTAACTCAATACAACCAATGGGTCGCATGGGTCAGCCAGAAGAGGTTGCCAAGGTCGTAACCTTTTTACTATCTGATAAATCCACATATGTAAGTGGTTCTGATTGGGCTGTTGATGGCGGATTAGGAGCACGATCAGCATGATTCTAAAAGGTGAACACTTATTTGTAACTGGCGGAGCAGCAGGAATTGGTGAAGCAATTGTTATTGGTGGAGCAAAAGAGGGAGCTAAGGTTTCCTTTGTTGATATTGATGATGCTAAATCAAATGCACTTGTTGAGAAATTAACTAAAGAGGGCTTTGAAGTTCAGTACCAAAGAGCTGATGTAACAAATTATGAAAACTTTGAAGCATCATACAAAAAATTAGTTTCTACATTTGGCGATGTAACCTTGGCAGTCTCCAATGCTGGCCGTAACTCTTACGCAGATGCCGTTGAGTACCAGGAAGAGGAGTGGAACTCATTTTTCGCACTTGATTTAAAATCTAGTTGGTATGTAGCAAAATTATGTTTACCAGCAATGCGTAAATCAAAGTATGGATCAATTGTAAATATATCTTCAATTCATGGTCGTATGTCACGTCCAAACTTCTTCCCATACTCTGCTGCTAAAGGTGGCATTGTTGGACTATCTCGTAACCTGGCATTAGATGAAGGTAAGAGTGGAATTCGAGTTAACTCAGTTTCACCTGGAACAACTGCAACTCCATTACTAAAGAGCTATATGGAGAAGTTCCCAGATGAAAAGGCGCACGCATTATCAGTTGCACCAAATGGCCGCTTTGGCACACCAGAGGAGATTGCTAATGCAATTATCTTTGTACTGTCTAAGGATGCTTCCTTTATGACAGGTGCTGATCTAATGGTTGATGGCGCACTTCATTCACGTTACGCCTAAAACTAATTTATTTACTTTCTTACTTACTTTCTTAAAGTAACAAACTCTGGAGTTAACT
>WLQA01000077.1 GCA_009698515.1 Actinomycetota bacterium | reverse complement strand
GCATGAAATTCCATCACCATTTACTGCAACCAGATACCACTCACTTGCCATTGAGAAAAATACTTTGCCCGATGAGTTAGAGGTAACTGGCGCAACTGAATCTGGTGTTGTGATGGCTGTGCAACATAAGACCCTTCCAATTTGCGGTGTGCACTTTCATCCAGAGTCTGTCTTAACAGAACATGGTTATCAAATGATTGGCAATTGGTTAGAAATTTGCGGTGATAAAGGCGCTCGCGCTCGCAGTGAAGGTTTATCGCCAGTTGTAATTAGATCTTAATTTTTATTAATTGTAATTGTTACGGTGCTGCCAATTGTTTTTGTAGCACCAGCTTCCGGTGCTTGCGCTAATACAACTCCAAGAGGTTGCGCTGCATCGTAGGCAAAGATTTCTCGAACTAAGAAGCCAGCTTGTGCCAATAATGTTTTTGCTTGAATTTCACTTACGCCAACAAGTGTTGGCACCTGCACATTTCCACTTGCAATTTGTAAAACAACTCCACTACCTGCAGTAATTGTTGTTCCGGGCTCTGGCATAACCTTTAAGACAACTCCTGGTTGTTGATCTGAATCAACCGCTTGTGTTTGTGCAATCAGCAAACCTGCGCCAGTTAACATATTTCGCGCCGCTTCAAGTGTTAATCCAATTAACCCTGTTGGCACCGTTGTATTTCCAGGACCTGAAGAAATAGTTAGTGTGACACTGCTTCCCTTTGCGGCATTACTTGTTGCAAGTGGAATTTGTGATGCCACCCGGTTAATTGGAATACGTGGATCTGGTGCGGTATTGATATTTACATTGAAGTTACCAAGTAATGCGCGTGCTTCCACCTCAGTTAAACCAACCACATTTGGCACAGGCAGTAATGCGGTGTTGTTGCCACTTAAAAATACTCCGGCGCCAACTAATAAAGCAGCAATTACTGTTGCAACAACTGCCGAAATTAATTTACGTCTTGGAAATACCTTTTGAATCTTTGTTGTAACTGGCTCACCTTTAATTACTCGTTGTAAATCAGCAAGCATTGCGCCAGCATCTTGGTAGCGATTATTTGGATCTTTACTTAAAACTACTTCTAACATTCGATCAATATCAGTTGATAAGCCAGCTTTAACTTGTGATGCTGGCGTAATTGGTGAGGAAACATGTTGGTAGGCAATTGATACTGGTGTGTCACCAGTAAATGGTGGCCGGCCAGTTAAAAGTTCATACATCAAACAGCCCAGTGAATATAAATCACTTCGACCATCTGCCATCTCACCAGTTGCTTGCTCGGGTGATAAATACTGCGCTGTTCCAATTACATTCCAAGTATTAGTCATCGTTGCACCGATGTCATCGGTAGCACGTGCAATTCCAAAATCCATAACTTTAATATCACCACTGTCAGTAATCATGATATTTCCCGGCTTTATATCGCGATGCACAATTCCTTCTTGATGTGAGTACTCAAGTGCTTGCAAAATTCCTTCAATTATTTCAAGTGATCTACTTTGCGAAATCGCGCCATCTTGCATAACTTGGCGCAGAGTTTTTCCACTTACTAACTCCATCACAATGTATGGCGAGTTATTATCTTCACCAGAATCATAAACTGAAACAATTCCGGGATGATTTAAACCACCAGCGGCAAGGGCCTCTTTTCTAAATCTGGCGACAAATGATGGATCTCTTGCTAAATCACGGCGCAATACTTTGATTGCCACCTTGCGATTTAATCTTGTGTCATCGCCGATATAAACATCAGCCATGCCACCTGTACCAATCATTTCACCAAGTGCGTAGCGGTTATTTAATAATTCACTCATTTAGCTGCGCCAAACTTTGTTAACTTTATTTCAGAGGATGCTTCAACAACTTCTGCCCAAACAATTGTGATGTTATCTGGCGCACCTTTTGCCTTAGTTTGGTTGATTAATTCATCTAGTAATTGATCATCTGAAGTTGCTTTAATGATTTTGGTTATCTCAAGCTCAGATAAAACATTGGTTAAACCATCACTACACAATAAAAATTTATCGCCGGCTTTAATTTCATAACTCATTAAAACTGGATCAATTCCACTATCGCCCATTAATGCTTGCGTTAATAAAGATCTTTGTGGATGATCAAAGACCTCCTCGGGTGTTAATCGACCTTGATCTAATAACTCTTGCATCACCGTATGGTCATAACTTAATTTTTCTAACTTTTTATCTCGCCAGCGGTAACAACGAGAGTCTCCAATATGAAGTAAATCCACTTTGTTATCACTCAAAGTTAATGCCGTAAGAGTTGTGCCCATTCCAGAAAGCTCTGGCTTTTCCTTACTTACTTGCAAAATTTCGGCATCTACCTCATAGGAAATATTTAAAAATAAATCCTCACGTGAATCAATATCAATACTGGCATCGGTAATTACCGGCAATAATTTTTCTAGAGTATTTATCGCAATCGCAGATGCGACCTCACCACCAGCATGGCCACCCATGCCATCTGCCACTGCAATTAAATTTGGCGAGATTAACGCCGAATCCTCATTGCCATCGCGCACCAAACCCAGATCGCTCTGTGCAATGGCGTTAAACTGCAATCTCATAAGGCAATCTCACCACATTTTTAATTCTCTAAGGAGCACCACTTAAATGCTGATCTACGCTCACCGTGGTGCAAGTGCAGATTTTCCAGAAGGCTCTAAGGCTGCCTATGAAGCCGCCATTCAACAAGGCGCCGATGGATTTGAATGTGATGTTCGGTTAACTAAAGATCAAAGAATTATTTGTTTTCATGATGACAACACCAAACGCCTAACTGGCGTAGATCTTGAGATAGCCCAAACAAATTACGCAGAACTAAAGCAGGCTGCAGATGTGTACTTGTTTTCAGAGTTACTTGATCTAGCAATTAAAAACAAAAAAAGTTTAGCGATTGAAACCAAACACCCAGTTCCTACCGGTGGCTTAATTGAAAAATTACTTCACCAGTTATTAAGTAAGAAAGCTGATGAAATCAAAGCTAGTGGCATAAGTATTTCCATCATGTCTTTTTCTTGGTTTGCTACGCAGCGAAATATTCGCGCCGGCTTTGAATCAGTTTACTTATTTGCCGAACCACTTTTATTAAATCTAAATACGGCAGGCATTGTTGGCCCAGCACTTCAAATAATTAAAAACAATCCTGATTTTGTTAAACAACAAAAAGGTAAAGGCCGCCGGGTATTTGTTTGGACAGTAAATGATTCTGCAGATGTGAAGTTGTGTGAACAAGCAGGTGTTGAGGTAATCATGAGCGATAACCCGGCACAAGCACGAAAGGCACTCGGCTACTCTTAGCCCATGTCTACTAAGTACGCATATCTCGGGCCAGCTGGCACATTTACCGAAGCGGCGTTACTTCAGATTACAAAATCCGAAGATCAATTAACTCCTTACGCAAATGTCACCGCCGCACTTAATGCAGTGCGAAATGGTGAGTGCGAAAAAGCATTAGTTCCAATTGAAAACTCTGTTGAAGGAGTTGTTGCCAGAACTCTTGATGAACTTGCAATGGGCAAACCACTAGTTATCACCGCCGAAACAACCTTGCCAGTTTCTTTTTCACTAATGAGTTTGCCGGCAACTGATAAATCTCAAATTAAAACAATTGCAACACATCCACATGCTGAATCCCAATGCCGCGCATACATTGCCAAGAATTTCCCACATGCAGAAATTATTGAAACACCATCAACTGCAGCAGCTGCAAAAGGTTTAACTGAAGGTAAATATGATGCAGCGATTGCAGCATCTATTGCAGCTAAAAATTATGGGCTAAAAGTAATTGCCGAAAATATTGGCGATAATGAAAATGCAATTACTCGATTTGTGTTAGTTGAACAACCAGGGGCTAACTCAAAATCAACTGGCAACGATCGCACATCAATGGCGGTTTTTATTGCGATTGATCATGCAGGTGCCCTGCTGGAAATTCTTACCGAATTTGCAAAACACAACGTCAACCTTTCCTTTATTCAAAGTCGCCCAACTGGCCGCGAACTTGGTCATTACCATTTCATTATTGATGCCGAAGGCCATGTCGATGATGCTGCGGTAAATGGCGCAATCTCTGGACTGCGCAATATTTGTGAAGATATTCGTTTTCTTGGTTCCTATCCAAGAGCAAAGTAAAAGGTAGACTTAGTAAATATGATCGACATCAAAGCACTACGCGAGAATCCCGATCTCTTTCGCAACTCACAAAAGGTGCGTGGTGAAGATCCAGCATTAGTTGATCAATTAATTAAGGCTGATGATCTGCGCCGAAGTGCAATTACTGAATTTGAAAGCTTGCGCGCTGAGCAAAATACATTATCTAAATCAGTTGGCGCCGCGAAGGGTGATGAGAAAAATGCTCTACTGGAAAATGCTAAGAAGCTAGCAACTGATGTTAAAGCAGCAGATGCCAAGCGCGCTGCGGCAGAGGAAGCGGCAAATAAAATTGGATTACAAATTGCTAATTTGATTGATCCTGCTGCGCCAATTGGTGGTGAGGCAGATTTCAAAGTACTGGAGGAGGTCGGTAAGCCTCGTGATTTTAAAGCTGAAGGATTTGCAGCAAAGGAT
>WLQA01000076.1 GCA_009698515.1 Actinomycetota bacterium | reverse complement strand
CCATGTGATTTAGATTGGCCAGATGGCCTAGATGATCTGTCTGCGCCACCAATTGGTTTAATCATTAAAGGCAATCGCCCAGCACTCTTTGATTGCCAAAGATCTATAGCAATAGTCGGCACAAGAAAGCCGAGTCAGTATGGAGTTGAAGTCACTGAGGAGTTTGCAAAGGCAGCCGTTGAAAAGAGTTATGCAGTTGTAAGTGGTGGTGCATACGGAATAGATACCGCATCTCATATTGCAGCATTAGAAAATCAAGGTAAAACCATTTGTGTATTAGCAGGTGGATTGAACAAGTTATACCCAAGGGAGAATATAAAACTCTTTGAGGCAATATCGGAGAGTGGGTTATTAATCAGTGAGGTTATGCCAAATGTAAGCTCTGAGCCTTATAGATTTTTAGTACGCAATCGATTAATTGCAGCACTTTCTAATTTAACTATTGTCGTTGAGGCTGCCTATGTCAGTGGCTCAATTAGAACCGCCCGAGATGCTGCTGAGATTATGCGACCAGTATTTGCTGTTCCTGGTCCGATCACATCACCACTTAGTGATGGCTGTCATCGCTTAATTGCAGAGCGGGTAGCCGATATTGCAACAAGTGTTGATGAAATATTAGAGATGGTGACGCCACTTCATTTAAGGTGAGAGAATTAGGCAATGAGTAATTTTCGAGCCGGTTTTGTGGCAATTGTTGGACGCCCAAATGTTGGAAAATCAACTCTGGTAAATGCATTAGTTGGTAGCAAGATAGTAATTACCTCCCATCACCCAAACACCACCAGAAATCCAATTCGCGGGATAATTACAAAAGATGATTTTCAAATGATTGTGGTTGATACGCCTGGAATGCATAAGCCAAAAACTGCTTTGGGTACTCGGTTAAATCAAATGGTTAATGAAAATATTGATTCAACTGACGCAGCTGTTCTTTGCTTGCCAGCAGATGAAACAATTGGTGCTGGTGATGAATACATCGCATCTCAATTAAATGACCGCACTCCCACATTTATTGCTGTGACGAAGGTAGATAAAATCTCTAAATCAGATTTGGCTGCGAAATTAGTAGCAGTAGGTGAGTTTGTAAATAAGGTTGGCTTACAGAAAGCCGAGATAATTCCAATTTCAGCGAAGAATTTAGAGCAAACTGATTTGATTTTAAGTTTAATCGCCAAAGAATTACCAGAGTCACCTCAGTTATATCCTGATGACATTACAACAGATCAAGCAGAAGAGCTGATGTTCGCAGATTTGATTCGTGAGGCTGCGATCGAAGAGTTATATGAAGAATTACCTCATTCAGTTATGGTGACAATTGATGAAATGGGAGAGCGTAAAGGTGGCAATCTCTACGATGTAGTTGCAACCTTGCATGTGGAGCGAGATAGCCAAAAGGGAATAATTATTGGACCTCAAGGAAGTAAATTAAAAGCAATCGGTACATTAGCTAGAAAATCGATTGAGAACATAGTTGGAATGCAGGTATTCCTGCAGATACATGTAAAGGTTTCTAAAGAGTGGCAAAAAGATCCAAAGATGCTAGCTCGCCTTGGTTTTACCGATTCACTTTCCGACTAGCGAAGTAAGAGCCAACCAGTACTAAAGGTAGGCCAATTGCAATTCCTAAGGTAAATGGTTCATCCAAGATTATTACACCAAGAACAACTGCAACAGCAGTATTTAAATAAGTAACCAAAGAAGCTCTGGGCGGACCAACCTCAGCAATTAATTTAAAGAAGATTACAAATGCAATTGCAGTACAAAATACGCCAAGTATTACAACCGATCCAATCGCTTCAACAGATGGTCTTTGTGTTGGCCAGCTTCCGATTGCAAATGGTAGAAAAACTAGAGCGGTCAAGATCATTGCCCAGGTATTTAATCCAAGTCCAGGCACTTCCGGAATTCTTCTTGTGATCATATTAATTGCATAGGCGTAACCCATAGCGGCCAAAATAACCATGCCAATTGCAACGATATCTTGGCGTCCACTTAATGACTCAATTCCAACAACAGCGATGACTCCGATGAAACCAACTATTAATCCAAATAATCTGCCAGCATGCCAAACCGTTTTATCACCAAAAAATGAGGCCAAGATGGCAGCCCAGATCGGAACTGTTGCAACTAATAATCCAGCTAATCCGGAGGTAATTTTTTGTTCAGCAACTGTAATGAAATACCAAGGACCAACTAATTCAGTAACTGTGTAAAGTAAAACAAAGGGCCAATACTTTCGCTTGATAAAAAATACATTTCGCTTCAGTGCAATTGGCAAGAGGATGAGCGCGCCAATGCCAACGCGACCAAGTACTACCACTGCAGGTGAGATTTCCTCAACCGCTATCTTAAGAAATAAGTAGGGAACTCCCCAGATAAATCCAACGATGGCAAAACGTGACCAGCCAGTTTTACTCAATTAATTTCTTCCCAATAAAGCATTTACCTCAGTTGCAATATCTGAATACATTAAATCAGCATCGGCAGTAACTCCGCCTAAATTGAATAAACCGTGAATTTGTCCTGGATACTCTTTATAAATAGCCGCAACTCCCGCCGATAATAATTTTTGGTAATAAATTTTCGCATCATCAGTTAAAGGATCAAACTGTGAAGCCAGAACAATAGCGGGTGCTAACTTGGAAAAGTCCGAAGCAATCGCAGGAACTGCATAAGAGTTTGTGTGATCCTGCTTATCTTGCAAATACTGTTGCCAAAACCATTGCATAGACTTTGTGGTTAAGCCAAATCCTTCGCCATTATCAATTGCACTCTGGTAATCCATTAAATTGTTATTGCATGGATAGATGAGAATTTGAAAAGCCAGTTCAATGGATTTCTCATCCCGCGCCTTTAATGCAACTGCCGATGCAAGATTGCCACCAGCACTGTCACCACCGACTCCGATTGAGCTTTTGTCTATACCTAACTCTGTTGCGTTATCACTAACCCATTTCAAGGTAGCGAAACAATCATCAAATGGAATAGGAAATGGATGTTCAGGTGCTTTCTGATAATCAACTGCAATTATTACAAACTTCCCTAAATTAGATAACTTCCTTAGTGCGGGTTCATAAATATCTAGAAAATTTAAAACCCAACCGCCTCCGTGAAAGAAAACTAATGCTGGAAGATCAGTTGCTTCATTTGGCCGGTAAATTCTGATTGGTAGATTACTTGTCGGGCCAGGAATACTTTTGTGTTTAACGCTATAAATGTCAGTAAGTGGTTGTTGCAGGGCCACATTTAAATGCGAGTTAGCTCGATGCACCGAAACTGGCGCTTCCCAGAGTTGGGGGAGTTTGAGCAGTGCTCGGTCAGATAGGTATTTAGTAATTTCCGGCTTTAGTGTCATAGCGGCGCTAGATTATCTTAAATCTGACCAGTGCTTAACAGATCTAAGTAGTTAGCGGCCTGCAGCTTTACCTCATCGATATTGTTCAAACGTTTAAGACCATTAATCTGCTGAAACATACGATGATTCTTCTTAAATCTTTCTTGATGTTGGTCTAAGTAATTCCAATATAAATTTGTAAATGGACAGGCGTTTTCACCAACTCTTACCTTTGGATCATATTCACATCCTTTGCAGAATTGACCCATCTTTGAAATATAAGCACCACCAGAAACATACGGTTTGGTCATCATCTTGCCGCCATCTGCATGCAATCCCATACCAATTACATTTGGCACCATAACCCAGTCAGTGGCATCTATGAATACACGGCGCATCCAATCTAGAAATTCAATTGGATTAACACCAGTTAAATTTGCTAAGTTTGAAAGCACCATTAGTCGCGGTATGTGATGGGTCCAGGCACGTTCTTCAATATCAGAAATTATTGTGGAAACACATTTCATCTTGGTTTTGGTTGGATCATCAAATAATGGGAGTAATTTTCGATTCGCAGATAATTGATTTTCCTTCTTAAACTCTTCACCCAAATACCAATACATACCATTTACATATTCACGCCAACCAATTATTTGTCGAATAAATCCTTCACAAGAGGAAAGTGAAATTCCACCCGCTTCATATCGAGTGATAGCTGCTTCTACGACCTCCATTGGATGTAGCAATCCATTGTTCAGGTAAGGTGAAATCACTGAGTGATTAACCGACCAGCTATTAATTGGCATGGCATCTTCATATGCACCAAAATTTTCAAAGTTAAACTCTAAAAACTCACTTAACCTTTGTAATGCTTGTTTACGAGTTGTTGCCCAATACTTATTTTCGCTCTTGCCCCAAGATTTAACTTTGGAAACCTCATCAGCAACCTCTTGATCAATCTGATCAAACTTAAATGGTTTAAGTTCATGTGGTTGATAATCTTTCGGAACTGGGTTGCGATTTTCATGATCGTAATTCCACTCACCGCCAACGGGTTTATCTGCTTCCATCAATAAATTAAATTTAATCCTTTGTTGACGATAGAAATTCTCCATCTTAAAACTCTTCTGCGATTTAGCCCATTGGCTAAATTCAACCTTTGGTGTTAAAAAGAAATCATTGTCTACATACTTGATTTGTAATTCTTTCAGAGTTTCTATTCTTCTATATCCAGTCGGCTGGGTAGTGATGAAATCACTAATTCCAT
>WLQA01000075.1 GCA_009698515.1 Actinomycetota bacterium | reverse complement strand
AGTGTGGACAGAAAGAATAGCGGTGTTGGTGTATTAGATAAAGCGGTCGCCATCTTGGCTGCGCTAGAAGCGGGACCAAGATCACTAAGTGAATTAGTTTCGGCAACCGGTATAGCGCGTCCCACTGCGCACCGATTAGCTGTGGCACTTGAGTTTCATCGCTTAGTAACACGTGATTTTTCTGGTCGTTTTATTTTAGGTGCACGCTCTTCAGAGTTGGCAAGTGCTGCAGGTGAAGATCGATTATTGATCTTGGCTGCTCCGGCTCTAATTTCTCTACGTGATGCAACTGGTGAGAGTGCTCAGCTCTACCGCCGCCAAGGAGATTCTCGAATTTGTGTAGCAACCGCCGAACGTTTAAGTGGCTTGCGCGATTCAGTTCCAGTTGGAACAACATTGACTATGCAAGCTGGCTCTGGTGCACAAATATTGATGGCATGGGAGGAGCCCGAGAAGTTACATCGCGGATTAGTTGGTGCAAAATTTAATGCAGTTAATTTAGCAGCGGTTCGCAGACGTGGTTGGGCGCAATCTGTTGGCGAACGTGAAGCAGGTGTGGCATCAGTATCGGCGCCAGTTCGTGGACCAAATAATAAAGTTATTGCTGCAGTAAGTATCAGCGGGCCCATTGAAAGATTAAGTCGCCAACCTGGACGCATGCATGCTGCATCAGTGGTTGCAACCGCTAATAAATTATCAAAAGCGCTAGCAATTAAATAGTTTTTCTTTTAAGCAAAAAAGTTGTAGCTCCGAAGGGATTCGAACCCTCGTAGCTGGCTTGAGAAGCCAGAGTCCTAGGCCACTAGACGACGGAGCCGTGCATATATTGATCGCTGGGGTACCAGGACTCGAACCTAGACAAGCTGAACCAGAATCAGCTGGGCTGCCAATTACCCCATACCCCAATAACCTTTTTAATACTGGGTAAGAATACCCGACCAAGTATTGAAGCAGAAATCTTATGCGGAGATTGCCGATTTAATTCTGCTAATTGATCCATCTCTGCCAAGTAACTCCATGGATTCAAATAGTGGAGGTGAGATATGTGAACCAGTAACTGCAATTCGCAGAGCACTAAATGCGATGCGAGGTTTTAAGCCCAGCTCCTCAATTAATGCCTTACGAAGTACCTCTTCAATAGATGTGTGATCCCATTTTTCCAAAGATTCAACCTTTGTTAATGCAACTTTTAGCACCTCTTGCGCAGCTGCTTCAACTAACTTCGGCTGCTCTTCTGGATCTACGGCAAAGTTTTTTACAAATAGAAAGTTAAGCATCGCTGGAATTTCACCAAGTGTCACAATGCGCTCTTGAATAATCGGAAGCGCTTTTTTAACAAGTGCAATCTCATCATCACTTCCAGAGATCACATTTGCTTTCATCAAAAATGGTAGCGCCCAATCTAGAAAATCAGGCAAGGAAAGGGCGCGAATCTTGTCGCCATTAATTGCTTCCAACTTCTTCATATCAAATCTGGCCGGACTGCTGTTTACTCTTTCAACTGTAAAGAGATCAACCAACTCCTGCATCGTAATATTTTCCTTGTCATCACCAGGTGACCAGCCAAGAAGTGCTAAATAATTACAAATCGCATCTGGTAAGAATCCCTTTTCCCGATACCAAGCAATAGATACTTCACCATTTCGCTTTGATAATTTTGCATTATCTTGACCCATCACAAATGGCAGATGCGCAAAGATTGGGTAATCAGATTCAGCTACACCCATTGCTTGATAAACCCGAATTTGTCTAGGAGTTGAGGAAAGTAAATCTTCACCACGTAACACGTGAGTTATCTTCATTAAAATATCATCGACTGCCACAGCTAATGTATAAAGTGGTGAACCATCAGCGCGCGCTAATACAAAATCAGGAACATATAAATGTTCAAATTTAACCTCACCACGGATGGCATCGGTAAAAACTGTTTCACCTTGTGGCATTCTCATACGAACAACTGGTTTACGACCCTTCGATTTGTAATCTTCAATCTGGACATTTGATAAATCTCGACATTTACCATCATAACCAGGTGCCTGATTATTTTTCATCTGTAATTGACGGCGCTCTTCTAATTCATCTGCACTGCAGTAACAATGATAAGCATCGCCATTATCTAAAAACTTTTGTGCCCACTCGGCATAAATCTCTAAACGTTGTGATTGCAAGTAAGGTCCATAGGCGCCACCTACCTCTGGTCCCTCATCCCAATTCAAACCAAGCCATTTCAATGTATCGATAGCGGCTTGTATGTACTCATCTGTAACCCGATCGCGATCGGTATCTTCAATTCTAAAAATTAATTTTCCCTGTGTGTGACGGGCATATGCCCAATCAAAAAGTGCGGTCCGGATGTTGCCTACATGTAAATCACCAGTTGGTGATGGTGCAAATCTAACGCGTACTTGAGAATTATTAGCCACGGGCGGAAACCTTATTAGTTAATGTGCCTAGACCATCAATCGCCACGGTAATTGTTGATCCAGCTGGCATTGGCGCTATTCCGGCAGGAGTGCCGGTCAAAATTACATCACCTGGAAGTAGTGTCATAACATTTGTAACAAACTCAATAATTTGTGGGATTTTAAAGATCATCTGATCTAGCGTTGCATTTTGCTTTATCTCACCATTTAAAGTTGATGAGATCTTTTGATTTGCTGGAACAAACTCAGTATCAATCCAAGGACCAAGCGGACAAAATGTGTCGAAACCCTTTGCGCGACTCCATTGACCATCTTTTTTCTGCAGATCGCGGGCGGTTACATCATTAGCAAGTGTGTAACCAAAAATTACATCATTTGCTTTCGCCGCTGGCACCTCTTTGCAGATACGGCCAATCACAATTGCAAGCTCTGCTTCAAAATCTACCCGCTCACTCATTCTGGGCCATTGAATTAAATCATTTGGTCCTATTACGGCAGTGTTTGGTTTGATAAAAATAATTGGTTCCTCGGGAACTACTGAATCCATTTCAGCTGCATGATCTGCATAATTTTTCCCAATACAAACAACTTTGCTACGGGGAATTACCGGAGCCAGCAATTTCACATCAGAAAGATTTAAGGTTTTATCAATCGGAACAATCCCTGAATAGATCGGATCACCTTTTAGGACCAGGATGGAATCAGATTCATTTAGCAACCCAAATAATGGATCACTTCCAACACCTAAATCTGCTGGAGCGGAGAATCTAACTATGCGCATTGGGTAATTCTATAAGTGATCTGAAACTTCACTTACCTGCGTAGTTCGCTCTGCCAACACAGTAATAATTCGATGTCTTCTGCCAGCTGGTCGCTCTGCCGTTAATTTCCAACCTGGAACGGTAATTGTGCTTCCCGGAATTGGAACTCTGCCTAATTGCTTTGCAATCAAGCCACCGATGGTGTCAACATCAGCTACTTCATCTGGTGAAAACTCACTTTTAAACTCTTGTGCAAAATCTTCTACATGCAACCTAGTGGAAATTCTTGCTCTGTCCTGGCCAAGCCATTCAATCTCTTCAGTTTCATCATCATACTCATCAGCAATCTCACCAACAATTTCCTCAAGAATATCTTCGATGGTAATTAAGCCAGCTGTTCCGCCATATTCATCAACCACAATTGCCATATGAATTTGATCTGCTTGCATCTCTTTTAATAAATCAGCCGCTGTCTTAGTTTCTGGAACAAATGTTGCTTTACGTAAATGCTCCTCCACATTTTCATTTTGTTCTGCCTCATGGTGCTCATGCACCCGCTTTGCCAAATCCTTTACATAAGCAATGCCAATTACATTATCTAGATTTTCAGCAATAACTGGAATGCGGGTAAAACCAGAACGAAGAGCTAGCGATAAACCTTGCCGCAATGTCTTGCCCGACTCAATCCAAACCATTTCAGTACGTGGCACCATAAGTTCGCGAACTAAGGTTTCGCCAAGATCGAATACAGAATGAATCATCTCGCGCTCTGACTCTTCAACAAAGCCGCTTTCACTTGCTTGGTCTACTAAATCGCGAAACTCAGCTTCACTAGCAAAAGGGCCAGATTTAAAGCCGCGTCCTGGTGTTAGCGCATTTCCAATAGCAATTAATAAATTAGTTAATGGTCCGAGTAATTTTGCAAGTAAGTCTGCTGTATTAATCGCAGGTCTTGCCCACTTAACAGCATGTTGCTTGCCAAGAGTTCTTGGACCTACGCCAACTACTACATATGAAATAGCCAGCATTAAAAGCACTACGCCAGCTAGTACAAAACCATTATTGTCATCGCGCAAAATTGCATAATCTGCCACAAAAACAGTTGCTGTTAACTCACAACCTTTTCTAACCAACAGTAAAACATTTAAATATCTAGCCGGATTTTCTAATAATCGTTGAAACTTTTTTTGGTATTTAGGCTTTACTTCGACAATTTCCTCAATTAGTAAACGAGATAAGGAGGTAAGAGCTGATTCGCTACCAGCTAAAAA
This sequence comes from Actinomycetota bacterium, assembly GCA_009698515.1. Lineage (GTDB taxonomy): Bacteria > Actinomycetota > Actinomycetes > Nanopelagicales > Nanopelagicaceae > Nanopelagicus. The sequence continues at coordinate 189 of WLQA01000075.1, read as the reverse complement.
TCCAGCAAATAGCAATAGCCCAATAATTACTAATAAATTAATTAGGCTCACTTGCTCATCCGCCATGAATCTAGAATCTCATCTTGTAATTTAAACATGGCTTGTTCTTCTTCAGTGCTGGCGTGATCAAAACCTAGAAGATGCAGCACGCCATGGACAGTTAACAACTCCAACTCTCTTTCTAAACTT
>WLQA01000074.1 GCA_009698515.1 Actinomycetota bacterium | reverse complement strand
GTTTCATTTACACATTTAATTGGTTACGCAATGATCAAGGCAGCACGAGCAATGCCAGAGATGAATGCTTTCTTTACTGAATTAGAGGGCAAGCCTGCAGTTGGTCATCCAGAACATATTAATTTGGGTATCGCAATTGATTTAGCTAAACCAGATGGTTCTCGCCAATTACTTGTGCCATCAATTAAAGGTTGCGAAGAGTTAGATTTCGGACAGTTCTGGGCGGCTTATGAAGATATGGTTCGTAAAGCTCGCGGCGGATCATTAACTGTTGAGGATTTTGCCGGCACCACAATGTCATTAACAAATCCAGGAACAATCGGAACAGTTCACTCTGTGCCGCGCTTAGTTCAAGGCCAAGGAATGATTCTTGGTGTTGGTTCAATGGATTATCCAGCAGAGTTTCAAGGTGCAAGTGAGCAAACCATTGCCGATCTTGCAGTTAGCAAAGTTGTAACACTAACTAGTACTTACGATCACCGAATTATTCAAGGTGCGCAATCTGGTGATTTCCTTCGCCGCATTCATGAAATTTTGTTGGGCGCTGAAGAGTTCTACGATGAAATTTTTGAGGCGCTTCGCATTCCATATGTGCCAATTCGCTGGGTTGCCGATATGCAATTTAGTAAAGATGAAGAGATTAATAAAACCGCACGTGTGCAGAAATTAATTGATGCTTATCGAACCGCTGGCCACTTAATGGCAGATGTTGATCCACTTGCCTACAAACAACGCTCGCACCCAGATTTGGATATCGTAAATCACGGCTTAACTCTTTGGGATTTAGATCGCGAGTTTGCAACTGGCGGTTTTGGCGGAAAGACATTTATGAAGCTGCGCCGAATTCTGGGCGTACTGCGTGATTCATACTGTCGAACAGTTGGCGTTGAATATATGTATATCGCAGAGCCAGCAGAGCGCCAGTGGATTCAAGAGCATGTTGAAGTTGGTGCACCAAAGACTCCGCGCGAAGAGCAACTTAGAATTCTTAAGAAGTTAAATAGCGCCGAAGCTTTTGAATCATTCCTGCAAACTAAATATGTTGGACAAAAACGCTTCTCACTAGAAGGTGGCGAATCTGTAATTCCAATGTTGGATGCAGCAATTTCAGCAGCAGCAGATGCTGGCTTAAATGAAGTAACAATTGGCATGCCCCACCGCGGTCGCTTAAATGTTTTGGCAAATATTGCTGGTAAGTCATATGGACAAATCTTCCAAGAGTTTGAAGGAAATTATCACGAGAATGAGGTTCACGGTTCTGGCGATGTGAAGTACCACTTAGGAACTAAGGGTGTATTTACAGCAGAATCTGGCGCAACTACAAAGATTTATTTAGCTGCTAACCCTTCACACTTAGAAGCGGTTAATCCAGTTCTAGAAGGTATTACTCGCGCTAAGCAAGATAAGTTGCGTGCTGCAGCTGGTGATTTAACAGTTGATGAACAGATTTCATATCCAGTACTTCCAATCTTGATGCATGGTGATGCTGCATTTGCTGGTCAAGGTGTTGTCTCTGAAACTCTTTCACTCTCACTTCTAAAGGGTTACCGCACTGGTGGAACAATTCATATTGTTATTAACAACCAGGTTGGTTTTACAACTTCACCACATGCTGCACGTTCTTCAACATATTCAACTGATATTGCGAAGATGATCGGCGCACCAGTGTTGCATGTAAATGGAGATGATCCAGAAGCATGTGTGCGCGTTGCTCGTTTAGCATTTGAATACCGCCAAGAGTTTAAGAAAGATGTTGTAATTGACATGATTTGTTACCGCCGTCGTGGTCACAACGAAGGTGATGAACCAAGCTTTACACAACCACTTATGTATAAATTGGTAGATGCAAAGCGCTCTACTCGCAAGCTTTACACCGAAGCACTAATTGGCCGTGGTGACATAACTGTTGATGAAGCAGAAGGTGTCCTACGTGATTACCAAGAACAGTTAGATGCCGTCTTTGCATCTGTGCATAATGTGCAACCAGAAGAGGATCCAAATTGGAAGGCACCTGTTGTGCCAGCTCCAGAGAGTGTAAACACCTCAGTTGATGAAGCAACACTTCGCAAGATTGTGGCAACACAAAATGCAATTCCAGATGGCTTCACCGTTCATCCAAAATTACTTCCACAATTAACCAAACGTCTTGAAATGTTAGATGAAGGAACTGTGGATTGGGCAACTGGTGAAATGTTTGCCTTTGGTTCATTGTTATTAGAGGGCAATCCAATTCGCATGACTGGCCAAGATGTTCGCCGCGGAACTTTCAGCAACCGACATGCAGTTGTAGTCGATCGAGAAACTGGCGCAGATTTATTCCCACTTCGTGGCTTAATTACAGATCCAAATCAATTCCATATTTATGATTCATTTTTATCAGAGTATGCAGTTATGGGATTTGAGTACGGTTACTCAGTCGAACGTGATAACGCACTTGTAATTTGGGAGGCCCAATTTGGAGACTTCGCCAATGGTGCGCAAACAATTATTGATGAGTTTATTTCCTCATCCCTACAAAAGTGGGGCGAGCGTTCCTCTTTAGTTTTACTTCTGCCACATGGTTATGAAGGCCAAGGACCAGATCACTCATCTGGACGTATTGAACGTTTCTTAACTTTGGCAGCTGAGCAAAATATGACAATTGCGCAACCATCAACTCCAGCCTCTTACTTCCACCTACTTCGTTGGCACATGAAAAATCCTGCACGCCGGCCATTAATTGTCTTTGAACCAAAATCAATGTTGCGTTTGAAAGCAGCCGCAAGTGGCTTAAAAGATTTCACATCCGGAACCTTTAAACCATTAATTCCTGATGCAAATGTAAATAACGCATCTCGTTTGATATTTGCATCTGGCAAGGTTTACTACGATTTAATTGCAGAGCGTGAAAAATTAGGTGAACACTCAACTGCAATCGTGCGAGTTGAACAGTTATATCCGCTGCCAATTGATGAAATGATTGCGCAAGCTAAGCAACATCCATCTGCCACACTTCTTTGGGTGCAAGATGAACCTGCAAATCAAGGTCCATGGCCATTTGTTTCGGCAACTGCGCAAGAAATATTCCCATCACATGATGAATTAAATGGCCGAACACTTCGCCGCGTTTCCCGTCGCGCTACTGCAAGCCCAGCAACTGGAAATCATCATCTGCATGAGGAAGAACAGCATGCTTTGATGATGGAAGCGTTTACTCGTTAATTCCTTCGTAAAATTTAATTAATTTTTCCTTTTCGATATCTAAGAAATACTTTTCCTAACACCTGTTCCTGCTTGACCCATCCCCACTTTCGTGAATCGGTGCTAGATGGGTGATCGCCTTCAAACCAATATGTAAATTGCGCTTTGCCGCCGATTACCTCATCAATTTCAACCTCTTTAACTCGCTTTAATAACTGAATGCCTGGGCGTTCTGGATCTGCAATTAAGTAGACCGAATGAATCTTTAGCGGGTGTGAACTATTACCTATTTTTTTAATCAGTAACCAATCATTTGGCATGAAGGTAGGCGACATAGAGGAGCCCGAAACCTTGACTGTGCTAAATCCCAACATGACGGGTATCCTCGCACCACTGATTGATTTTTAAAAATGGAGGCATTAATGCTTAAGAACATTTTTCAACCTAAGGAAACAGCTTTCGCACACTGCGATCTTCCTTGCGGAGTTTATGATCCAGCACAAGCAAAGATTGAGGCGCTCTCAGTTAAGGCATGTATGGAGAAGTACGCAGCCAGCAGCGATGCAGATTTCAAATCACGCGCTGTGGCAATTAAAGAAGAGCGTTCAGAGTTAGTAAAACATCATCTTTGGGTTTTATGGACAGATTACTTCAAGCCAAATCACTTTGAGGCTTACCCACAACTACATGTGCTATTTAATGAAGCAACAAAATTAGCTGGTGCTGGTGGCAGCAAGGGCACAACTGATGTTGCAGTTGCAGATAAGTTAATTGCTAAGATCGATGAGATCGCAGAGATTTTCTGGGCAACAAAAAAGTAATAAAGATAAGTTAAGAAACTGAAGTTTGTGGCCGCTCCGCCACCATCGTCTCGGCGGCGGCGCGGGCCATAAATGAAACTCGCTCCACAAATTTTCTAGTGATCTGACCAGTTGCAATTAATCGAGCATTTTGATGAACCTCTGCTTCAAATACCAACAAATTATTTTCAAAGCTTAAACATCTTGCTGTTGCATGAATCTCCGAGCCAACTCCTACGGCGCCAAGTAGTTCTAATTTAAAGTTTTCCGTAATTGTAGTTTCACCAAAATCTAAAAACTCAATTATCGAAGTACTGCAGGCGCTCTCCATTAAATTTAAAATGTTATTAGAGGCCACAACTGGCAGATCATTAATTCCTTGGGCAACTGATGTGTCACCAGGACGAACAGTCATAGTGGACATACCCACTACGCCGATTACTTGTTCTGCTTTCATAATCACTACATTAGTGATTAATTAATTATTCGAGTGGGAACTCTCTGCGAATTTCGCGAGTTATTTCGATTTGAGTTTGACCATCGATCGTAATTTCGGTGTAAGTAGTCTCGGTGGTCTCAACAAAACCGGTGATTGATTGTGCTGCTTGTGCGGCTAATTGTTGATGCAATAAGTGGGTTTGCTCTATTAACTTCTCGTGTAGTGATTGTGGCGCTGGCTCATTGCAGGAGCGAGTTAGCAGATTGCGCATTAATGCAAGAGCTTGGTTTTCAATTTCCATCTCTGTTTTACATGGTGGACACTCACC
>WLQA01000073.1 GCA_009698515.1 Actinomycetota bacterium | reverse complement strand
CCATTGAACGCCACCATTGACGCTTAACATTATTTTTTAACTCAACTCCCAATGGACCGTAATCCCAAGAAGCGCGTAATCCACCATAAATTTCTGAAGAGGGATAAACAAAACCACGGCGCTTGGCCAAGGAGACAATATTTTCTAAACGATCTGCTGCCATTTTTACTCCATCCGGCTGGCTGTCGGGGGTTGATGCGAGAACTTTACGCTAGATTAGCGAAATGTTAGTTATTGGATTAGCCGCCGTAACCGTTCTAGCCACATTATCAGGTGGATTGTTGGCACTTCGTGCAAAAGATCGCTTTCATTTAGTTCTTGGACTTTCTGCTGGATTATTACTTGGATTAGTTGGCTTTGATTTATTACCTGAAGTATTTGAGATGAGTTCAAGTAATTTGGGCGGAGTTCGCACAGTTTCAATTGCATTAATTGCTGGATTTTTATCTCTTCACTTTATTGAGCAATTTGCCGGCTCCCATGAACCAGCTGAATCTGAATATCATCATGATCACACCCATGCATTTGAGATTGCAGGAACTGTTGGCGCATTTGCCATGGCTGGGCACATCTTTCTAGATGGCGTAGCTCTTGCCCTTGCTTTTAAAGTTAGTAATGCACTTGGTATTGCAGTTTTCATAGCGATGATTGTTCATGCTTTTAGCGATGGCTTAAACACAGTTGCATTACTTGTAAAACTTGGACAGTGGACTGAGCGTGGAAAATTCTTATTAGGAATTGATGCACTAGCGCGAATTAGCGGTGCAATTCTTGGATCCACATTAGTAATCAGCGACTCTGCTGTCGCCATTTATTTAGCTGCATTTTCTGGAATTGTTATTTACCTAGCAACTTCTCACATATTGCCGGAGGCACATGCAAATCACCCAACCCGTGCAACCATGCTTGCCACACTTACTGGCGTATTAATTATGTGGGGCGTTGTAGTTTCTTTTTAAGCTTTACGCCTTACCAAACCTTCGCTCGCGCTCTGCATAAATCTCAATCGCCTTCCACAAGGTGCGCCGATCAGCATCTGGCCAAAGTACGTCTAGAAAAACCATTTCTGCATAAGCTGATTGCCACATTAAGAAATTGCTGGTGCGCTGCTCCCCGGATGATCGTAAGAACAAATCAACATCACTCATTTGAGGTGAATATAAATACTTAGCAAAGTTTTTGTCAGTAATCGATTCTGGCTTTATTTTTTTGCTCTTGATTGCCTTAGAAATTGAAGTAATGGCATCAACAATCTCAGCCCGACCGCCGTAATTAACACACATATTTAAAGTTAAAACTTTATTTGATTTAGTTAATTCTTCCGCCTCTTTTAACTCACTTAAAACAGATGACCAAAGTTTTTGTTCTCGGCCCACCCAGCGAATGCGCACACCTAAATCATTCATTTCATCGCGGCGGCGTCTAATTACATCGCGGTTGAATCCCATTAAGAATTTAACCTCATCTGGTGATCTGCGCCAATTTTCAGTTGAGAATGCATACGCACTTAACTCTTTAACACCAATCTCAATTGCGCCATGCACCATATCTAATAAGGATGCTTCGCCTGCTTCATGTCCTGCTGTTCTTGGCATACCGCGCTCTTTAGCCCAACGACCATTGCCATCCATAACAACAGCAACATGATTTGGTATTTGATCAGCTTTTAACTTGGGCGGCTTAGCACCGGTCCAATGCGCAGTTGGTGCAACAGCTTTTTTATTTTTAGCCACGGTTTATTCTCTCAACTAATGGCAAGGAACGTAAACCGCGTTCTAGGTGCCACTGTAAATATGCAGCAATTAACCCAGATGCCTCACCCCGGTTTCGTAGCTCACTTTCCATCGCACTCTCCCAATTTCCAGTTAGTAAATCTGACATCAAAGAGAGTGTGGCCTCACTTGGAGTTGCCGATGCCGATGGTTTACATGTTGCACAAACACTTCCACCACCTTGTAATGAAAAGAATTTGTGTGGACCTGGTGCATCACAACGTGAGCAAATTGTTAATGAAGGTGCATATCCGGCAACCGATAATGAGCGAAGTAAATAAGCATCTAAAATTAAAGATGGATCATATTTTTTCTCAGCTAATGCTTTAAGTGAGCCAACAACTAATAGGTATTGTTGAAGTGCTGGTTCATGTTCTGCCTGCGTAAATCTTTCGGCCGCTTCTAATATTGCAGATGCCACCGTCCAATTTTGGTAATCACTAGATAAGGCATCACCGTAATTTTCAATCGCTTCTGCTTGTGTAATGGTGTCGAAGGTGCGGCCGGTGTAGAGCTGTAAATCAACATAACTTGCTGGTTCAAGTCGTGCGCCAAATCTTGATTTAGTTCTGCGCACACCTTTTGCAATCGCTTTTATTCGCCCATGTTCGCGGGTAAATAAAGTAATGATGCGATCGGCCTCCCCCAATTTATGGGTGCGCAGCACAACTGCTTGATCTCGGTAGAGCGCCATGATGGCTAACTTACTAGAGCGGAGATTAAAGGGTGCTTAACGAACTGCGCGATTAATTGAAGAGATAACCGCTTTAAGTGCCGCAGTTGTTGTGCTTGGATCAATTCCAACTCCCCAATAAACCTTGCCGGCAACTTCACATTCAAGATATGCAGCAGCTTTTGCATCTCCACCTGCAGAGAGTGCATGCTCGTAATAATCTAAAACGCGCAGTTGCATGGCTGGTTCATAAGCATTAACAATTGCCACAAATGCTGCAATTGGACCATTGCCGGCGCCAGATAAATTATGTGATGCGCCCTTATCAATTAATTCAACTGAAAGATTTACATCCTCATCCATATGTGAAGATTGAGATAGACCGGTTAATTTAAAGCGACCCCATTGGTTTTCTTTTGCCGGCAAGTACTCATCTTCAAACTCATGCCACATTGCATCAGGTGACACCTCGCCACCTTCAGAATCTGTTTTAGCTTGAATAACCTGACTAAACTCAATTTGTAATCTACGTGGCAGATCTAATTGATGTTCATTCTTCATCAAATATGCCACGCCACCCTTACCAGATTGGCTGTTAACGCGAATAACAGCTTCATATGAGCGACCAATATCTTTTGGATCAATTGGTAAATATGGAACTGCCCATGTGAATTCATCACGCTTTTTACCAGCGGCTTTGGCATCAGTTTCCAAGTGATCAAAACCTTTTTTAATTGCATCTTGATGTGAACCAGAAAATGCGGTGAATACTAAATCTCCACCATATGGATGGCGCTCTGGTACTCGAAGTTGATTGCAATACTCAACTGTTCGGCGAATTTCATCAATGTCACTGAAATCAATCATCGGATCAATGCCATGACTCATTAAGTTAAGTCCTAATGTAACTAGGCAAACATTTCCGGTGCGCTCACCATTACCAAATAAGGTTCCTTCAATTCGATCAGCTCCTGCTAAGTAAGCCAGCTCTGCTGCTGCAACTCCAGTGCCACGATCATTGTGTGGGTGCAAACTTAAAACTACGCTGTCGCGATACTTCAAATTGCGGTGCATCCATTCAATGGAATCTGCATAAATATTAGGAGTAGCCATCTCAACTGTTGCGGGTAAATTCATAATTGTTTTCCATTGTGGAGTTGGTTTCCAAATATCATTTACTGCATTACAAACCTCTACTGCGTACTCAAGTTCAGTGCCGGTATAAGACTCTGGTGAGTATTCAAATGAAACCAAGGTGCCTGGCACAGTTTTTACTAAATCCAAACAGATCTGCGCACCTTCTGTTGCAATCTTCTTTATGCCATCTTTATCCTGACCAAAAACTACGCGACGTTGCAAAGCCGAGGTTGAGTTATAAAGGTGAACTATCGCCTGCTTTGCCCCCTTAATAGATTCAAAGGTTCGTTCGATTAATGGTTTGCGGGCTTGGGTAAGAACTTGGATGACCACATCATCTGGAATTAACTTCTCTTCAATGATCTTGCGTATGAAATCAAAATCAGTTTGTGAAGCTGCTGGAAAACCAACCTCTATCTCTTTGTAGCCCATCTTTACCAATAATTGGAACATCACTAATTTGCGATGCGCATCCATTGGATCAATTAATGCTTGATTGCCATCTCGTAGATCAACGCTGCACCACTTTGGTGCTTTGGTAATGGTTTTATTTGGCCAAGTGCGATCTGCAAGTGCGCCATTATTTGGAAATGGATTAAATGGTGCATACCGATTGATCGGCATCTTTGATTTAGATTGTTCTGGAAAGTTTGTCATTTTCTTTTCTTAACTCCTCGTCGAATTTTTGGGCTTACAGGTCTACCGGTGCGACCAACCCCGCGACGAGGGGACCGGTTACTTGGCCCCGCCGCGGCAGGTAAGAAGAAGGAGTGATGAAAGAGAAAGTGAAAGCAGGCTTGATGAAGTTATTGCTGAAGTGCCTGCGATGAACATGGCTAAAGATTAACCCTTTGAATTACTTTTCGCAAAATATCTGAAGATTAAAGGGAGAAGCTTGGGTACTCATCAGTGATCAGCAAGATGGCGTAGCCATAAACCCGGTTCCAGTAAGAAATTACCTTTACTACCCCATCGGCACTTGCCTCAGGATATGAGCCAGTAACCAAAATATTAAACCAAGCAATGATTGTCAGAATTAATAAATAGATAGCGTAAACAACGCCAACTATATAAAGTGGAATTGCTAAGAACCATTTATAAAGTGGTGCGTAACGATTTAAAGATTTTCCACCATTAATCTCTGGGAAATCTAATTTAATTTTTTCATTCTCTTCGATAGATGG
>WLQA01000072.1 GCA_009698515.1 Actinomycetota bacterium | reverse complement strand
CATCTGGATCAATTACAAGTAATCCACCTAAATAACAAAGCTCTGCAATAAAACCAGCACACGCTTCATCAACACCAATATGTTCAGCAATCCGCTTTAGATCACGGATACCTATGCCACCAGTACGCAAAGCAGTTGGCGGTTCATCAGAGAGGTTATGCAGTAACTCTTCACACCAGCGCATAACGGTAGAGATATTTGCAATTGCCGCTAAATCAATTTGCTTTTGGCTTAGTTTCTTTCCTGTTAAATCTGGCGCTTTAATACTTAGCTCTTTGTGAACTTTTCCACCGCGTAATTTGATACCAAATTCGCGGGGTAGTGCCACAGTATGTGAATCCATTGGAATCAAAATATTGTTATCTAGCAACCAACCAATTGCGGTACCTGGTTTTTTAATATCAGTTATTTGCCCGCGCGGTGGTCCCCAAGTTAACTTCGCTAATACCGCTTCAGAGGTTTTAGGTACATCTTTTAATTTATTTAGATCAGCCTTGCCTGGATAGATCGGCCCAAGTCCAACTGGTTCATCACCAATTAATAATTTTAGATTTGTGGGAGTTCGGTACTTATCGCCATCTTTGTATATCAAACCAAGTTGCCATAAATTTTCAATAGCAAAGGTGGTTTCACTACTTGTGACAGCGATTAATTCAGATTTCTTAAATGGTTCGGCAATTGAACAAGCTGCTTCAACTATTTGGTAATGCCATAAATTTAATGAATCAAGTGCGCGCACCAGAGATGGCGTTGAGTTTGCGCGGGCAGCAAGTGCTGAGAAATCATTTGGCACCGGCGATAATAAATCTGGGCGAAGAGTAAATAATGCGGCCAAATCAGATTCTGAGCGCAGGCGTAATTCATCAGCAAAAGTATTGGCCAGCGTAGACATAACTGGCTAACTTTACTCGGGTTTTAGATTCCTATTTACCGCTTCGCTTTCTAGGCGAAAGCAACATTGCACTTGCGGCAATTCGACCAGCGATCGGTCCGAAAAATTTCTTAATCTTGCGAGCTTTACGGAAATCATAAACTGGCCAGTTATCGCGATAAGCACGAATCTCAAGCAATGTATCGGGATTGATTGCACATGGATTTCCAACTGTTTCAAGTAATGGGAAATCATGATGAGAATCTGAGTAAGCAAAAGAGTTCTTCAAATCAATGTTGCGCTCCTTAGCCAACTCCTTTATGGCAGAGGCTTTAGCTTTTCCATGCAGAAGTGCACCAATCATCTTGCCGGTGTATTTTCCATTTTTAATTTCAGCTTTTGTGCCAAGTGCACCGGTAAAACCTAATCGCTTAGCAATTAAGTTAGCCATATCAAGTGGGGTTGCAGTAACAAGCCAAACCTCTTCACCTTGTGCCAAGTGCCTTAATGCAATTTCAACTGTGCCCTGCCAAATAGCTGGTGATACATACTCTTCATAAATTTCATTACCAATAACTTCAATTTTCTTTACATCGTGGCCTTTAATAAATTCACAGGCAGCATTCTGGAATCTTTCAATTTCACTTTTATTCTCTTTGCCAGTTAATCGGTATCGCAAATTGGCCAGCACAAATGCCGAAACATCTCGCTTAGTGAAAAAGCCTCTTTGATACATCCCACGACCTAAGAAAAAGAGAGTAGATCCTTTTAATAAGGTGTTATCAACATCAAAAAAGGCAACTCGTTTCTTGGTGAGCGCCATATCACTACCCTAGCGATAAGCACTCAATTAACCTGCTTTATGCTTATGCAATGGCACAAACAATTCACTTTGTCCGGCATGGTGAAGTATTTAATCCTGAGAAAATTTTGTATGGCCGCCAACCTGGCTGGCGTTTAAGTGAACGCGGCCTTGAAATGGCACAAGTAATTGGTGATTGGTCAGCTGCGCTTTCACTTGGTGCAATTCATTGTTCACCGATGCAAAGAGCGAAAGAAACTGTTGCGCCAATTGTTGCTAAACATAATTTGCCACTTGCAATTGATGATAATTTAATTGAAGCTGGAAATATCTTTGAAGGAAAGAAATTTGAATTAGGTAATGGATTATTAAAACATCCAGATATGTGGCGGTACTTATGGAACCCATGGAAACCTTCTTGGGGAGAACCATATGAAGAGTTAATTGCCCGAATGTTAAAAGCTTTATTTTTTGCACGAGATGCTGCAGGTGATAAAGATGCTATTTGTGTTTCACATCAGTTACCAATTTGGATTTTAAGATCTGCTGTTGAAGGTCGCAGATTGCTACATGATCCAAGAAAACGTGAATGCACCTTGGCCTCAGTTACCTCATTTCACTTAGATAGTGAAGGCATGATCGAATCAGTTTCATACTCAGAGCCAGCCAGACATTTACTGCCTGCCAAAAAATGAAATTAATTTCTGCATTACTTGCCACAATTTTATTAACTGGATGTGGCGGAGGATTATCAGCAAATAGTGAGAGCTCATTTGTTGGTGGATCTGGTAGCGCTACCTTTGTAAAAGTAGCAGATCGAAAAGCAGCACCTAATATTTCTGGTGAGGTATTAACTGGTGGCAATAAAACCTTAGCAACCGGACAAATTACGGTAATTAATGTTTGGGCATCTTGGTGTGCACCATGTCGCGCCGAAGCGCCATTGTTACAAGAATTTTCAGTGCAATACCCAGAGATTCAATTTGCCGGAATATTAACTAGGGACAACATCTCCTCGGCAAAAGCTTTTTATGAAAGTTTTAAAATAACCTATCCCACCTTCATCGATGATGCTCTACTAATTGGCTTTAAAGATTCATTGATCCCAAATGCAATTCCAACAACATTGATAATTGATAAAAATAATAAAGTGGCAGTTCGAATTAGTGGTGAAATCACAGTTGCCGGTCTGCGTGATTTATTAGATAAAGTATTGGCAGAGAAGTAATGCGCGATTTCTTTATTAATCAAGTCTTTGATGGCAACTTACTAATTGCCATAGTTGTTTCGATGATCGCGGGTTTGATCTCATTTTTCTCGCCATGTGTTATCCCACTTGTACCTGGTTACCTTTCATATGCATCTGGAATGAGTGTTAATAAATCTCGTCGTCGAGTATTGCTTGGTTCGGTTTTATTTGTTTCTGGCTTTACTGCATTATTTGTTTCTTACGGAGTTTTATTTGGTGGACTTGGTTCAAAGATTGCGCAAAACTCTAGATTTCTATCGATACTGCTTGGCTTACTTACGATCGCACTGGGCGTAGTTTTTCTTTTTAATGAGAAGTTTTATCGATCTTTTAAACCAACCTTTAAAACCAGAACTGGTTTGGTAACGGCGCCACTTCTTGGTTTAGCTTTTGGAATTGGTTGGACACCTTGTATCGGACCAACACTTGGCGCAGTTCAAGTTCTCGCTTTTCAAAGCGCCACGGCGCAACGAGGCGCCATTCTTTCTGCTGCATACTGTGTTGGATTAGGTGCACCATTTATTTTGTTGGGTTGGTTTATGGATCGCGCCGAACCTTTTAGAAAATTTATTACCAAGCGCGGTGATCTAATTACGAAAATTGGTGGCACATTGCTAATCATTATCGGCATTATGCAAGTTAGCGACACTTGGGATTATTTAATGAACACACTTCGCGATTTAATTAGTGGCTTCATACCGGTAATTTAAATGAGCACTGTTTTAGATACTAGATCATTTCTGCGTTGGGGCTGGCGTCAATTAACAAGTATGCGCACCGCACTTATATTGTTACTACTCCTTGGTGTTGCTGCGATTCCCGGGTCACTATTTCCACAACGTACTCAAAATCCAATGCAGGTTCGCCAATACTTTATTGATAATCCAGCTGTTGCACCTTGGCTTGATCGCATAAAGTTTTTTGAGGTTTATAGCTCGCCTTGGTTTAGTGCAATTTACCTGCTTCTATTTATTTCATTAATTGGCTGTGTATTACCGCGGACGATCGAACATGCAAAAGCGATTGGTGCCAAACCACCATTAACGCCAAAGTTTCTAGATCGAATGGAACATTTCACAGAGATTAAAAAAGTTGATTTGGATGTAATTGAAAATTACTTAAGAAAAAAGCGTTACCGAGTTCGTCGAGAGGCGGGCTCGATCTCTGCTGAAAAAGGGTATTTGCGAGAGAGTGGCAATTTACTTTTCCATCTCTCGTTAGTAATGATTTTAATAGCCGTCGGTGTTGGTTCTTTATTCGGTATGAAGGGAGATGCGATATTAAATGTTGGCGATAGATTTGTTAACACGCCAACCTCTTATGATTCATTGGGTTTTGGTAAGTATCAATCTGAAAACACAATGCAGCCATTTGCCATACAGGTGGTTGATTTCCAGGCAAAGTATGACCCAGCAACTAATTCACCACTTGATTACACATTAAAGGTTCGAGTTGCTAATCCTTACGGTGCAACTCAAGTTGAAAAAACTGTCAAGGTAAATTCGCCGCTTAAATTAGGCAGTACTAATGTTTACTTACAGGCAAATGGTTATGCCCCAATAGTGATCGTAAAAGATAAATCCGGAAAGATTATTTTTAATGGTCCAACTACCTTTTTGCCACAAGATGGAAATTTAACATCAACTGGTGCAATCAAAATTCCAGATATGTCACCACAAATTGGTTTTGTCTCATCCTTCTTACCAACAGCTGATCGTGATCCAGTTCGTGGCGGATTTTCTTCTTATCCAGAAGTTTTAGATCCGAAATTATTAGTATCAGTATGGAAAGGTGATCTGGGTTTAAATTCCGGAGTTGCACAATCGGTTTATCGAATTGATACCAGCAAGATGGAGCGCATTGGATTAAAAGCATTAGTTTTAAATGAACCATATGATTTTGGTGAGGGCAGCATCACATTTACAGGTTGGAACTCTTG
>WLQA01000071.1 GCA_009698515.1 Actinomycetota bacterium | reverse complement strand
TGCGCAGCACTCCATCCAGATTTTCCGTAGATCTCTTTTTCCATCGCTACCGCTGGCACTAAATCAAGATGTGTGAACTCTCGAAACTTTACATTTGCTGGCAATGGATAGGCATCTGGTTTTCTAACGTAGATTGGCTGATCAATTGATGCCTTACTTAATGCAATTTTTGCGATGGCAATTGGATCTGGAAAGTATTCTCCCTCATTAAAAATCAGAACTCCGATTTTTTCTAACTCACTTGCCTTACCAACTTGTGGTTCATTTACACGCTGACCATCTTGATACCTTGCCCAAAATCTCTCTTTGCGTCTGGCATCTGTTGAAACAATGAAATCTTTTTCATTAATTTGTTTTGCAATTGCATCTAATGAGTTAACACCGTGCCACTTAACATTCATACCAAGTGCCAGGCTTTGTGCGAATGCAATGCCAACTCGAAGCCCAGTAAATGGTCCTGGTCCCATTCCAACAGCAACTAAATCAATTCCAACATTTAATTTCAACGCCTTTGCGACTAGTACCGGCAGAACCTCGCCATGCGCAAGTGGATCTTCATGAAACTCATTAAACAAAACTTTATCGCCAGCAATTAAAGCAACTGATGTTCTAGATGTTGAAGTATCTATTGCTAATACAGTGCTCATAATTTAAATCCAGCCCAACGTTGACCAACCCCATTAATCTCTAGCGTTCGCTCGTTTTCTTTATCTGTTGCAACAATCTGGATATCTAAGTATTGGTCAGTTAATTGTGAGATGAAATCCTTGCCCCACTCAATTACAAATACGCTATTTGGTAGGTAACTTTCAAAATCTAAATCTGCAAAAGATTGCGTTCCGGCATCTAATAACCGATAAGCATCGATATGGATAAAGTTTGGATTTCCTTTATGAATCCGGCTAATCACAAAGGTTGGTGAGGTTACATTTTCAATGCCAAATTCAGAACCAATTCCTTGAGTTAATACAGTTTTACCTGCACCAAGTTCACCAGTTAAAACAACGACATCCCCGCTCTTTAATTGCTTGCCGATCTGAGCACCCAGTTGGTGCATTGCGGCTACGGAGTCAGATGTAATTTTCATTAGGTGAGTAGTTTATAGATAAGAAAAAGGGCCCCGATTTCTCGAGGCCCTTTTAACTTATTTAGTAATTATTGACGGAACTTCAGCAATGGAGGCAAGAAGTTTGGATCAATAAATAGGTTTGCATCATTCTTGATTGCAGCCTTAGCGGTTGCAGATGAAGGAAGCTTTCCTGTTTTTGCTGCAGTTGCAGCCAACTTAGCCACAGTTAATACCTGTGTAGTTGTGTACTGGCAGTGACCTACTCCGTTTGGCCATTTTGCTGGAGTGACAGCGCCACTCGCATCAAATGTTGAGTAAGTATCTGCTGGCTTGTTCCAGATATTTAGCAACTTACCTGATTTTGCAGTACCTGCAGAAATTGATGCGTTGTACTGATTAATTAAGTGAGTAACTGCGCCACCTGGTGTGATGTGGTCTGCTGCAGCGGCAAGAGTGATAGTTGGAACTTCAATCTTTCCTTGTAGTTGGTACATGCTATTTAACTTCGCAACAGCTTCTGCACTTGCAGTAACTCTTGGAGAATAAGCTAAATATTGCAACATTCCTGCGGTGTATGTTCCACCTGAAAGTGAAGCTGCATAAACCTGTGCGTCATCGCCTAGGCGCGTTGTGTAGTTAGTCTTTGAATTGTCATAAACAATTCCACCAGCACGACGCTCCATGTCGTAGTTAGCAAGAACAGCAAGTGCTGCTGCTTCTGCGCCATTTTCAAGTACAGCAAGAGCAGGGCTTAGAACAACACTAAATGTTGTTTCTGATGCGCCGGCTGGACCAGATGAAGCATCGTATGTCTTGGATTGAGTTGAGATTCCTGAAATTAATCCAAGTAACAAGACTGCGCTACGTACCGGAATAGCAGTGATTGCTCCTGCGGTAGAAGTTGATGGCCAGGCAGGTGCAGATGGATTGGTTGCGATAGCTGTTTTGAGTGCAAGCAATGTTGTTAATACTGCTTGAAGATCACCAAGCATTTCATAATAACCAGCTGTTCCAGCTGAGTAACCAAATCCTTTAATTGCAGGATTGAAGAATGTTTTCATTCCCCAAAGGAAATCGCCAGCCATTGTAATTTCAGATTGTGCAGAATCTGCAAGACACATTGGAAGAACTGCATCAACAGCACCTGAGTATTGCTCAGCAAATGCTTGTGCAGTTAAGCCACCAAGTGAGTTACCCCAGGCAACAACCTTGCTTACCTTTGAGTACTTATCTTTTGCAGCTTGTAGAACTTGTAGAGCTCCATCTACTCCTTCTTCAAGGCTCCAACCTTGTGTGCTAACACCTGATCCAGCAAGTGCATAACCTTGCTTTAACAATGCGGTTGCAACAATCTCGGTAGGTGCTACCTCTGGTGCGTAATTAATCAATTCACCAGCTGGTGCAATTACTGGAATTGCAGGCAGGTTTACGTTATTACGGATTCCATGTGAATACACATAAAGTGTTCCGTTGAAGTTTGAAGGCATTCTGATTTCAAACTTTGCACCATTTGCATCCGTACCAGTACATGTTTCAACCTTGGTTGAAGCCTTTGTACAAGTTAGATCAGCAGCTTGCGCAGCTGATGGTGTTGCTACTGCAAATGCAGCAACAAGCGCAGTTGAAACTAGGCCTACTAGGCCCTTCTTAACGAATGTATTTTTCATTAGTTAGTTGGTATCCCGTTCTTTGGAATTGATTTACGGACATAAGTTGATGCAGTTACCGCACCTGATGTTGAATCAGTTGTGTAAAGCGAAACTTTTCCACCAAATGGCTTTAACTCACCCTTGGCATTTAATTGACCAAAGTAGTAACCGTTGTAACCAACACGGCTAGTAGCTGAGTAATTAAGTGGAACTAAGCCAGCACTTGCAAAAGTAGAACCCTTTGCATCAATTGCTGACATCAATCCGGTGCGAGTCAAATTCTTGCCTGCAGCGCGAAGTGCTTGAACTGTAAGCATCGCAGAGTTCATACCTTGTAGAACGATGTTATCGAATGTAACACCCTTGTTGTACTTGGTATTGATCGCTGAGAATTGCTTTACATACTCATCAGTTGAGTCTTTTGCATCTGGGAAGAATGATGCAGCAAGAATGCCATCAATAGTTGTTGACTTAACACCTAGTGCTAGCAATGTATTTGCATCTCCACCAACTGATCCAGCAATAAATGTGAACTTAGTTGTTAGTGACAACTTCTCTGCTGCCTTAAGAATTGTGGCAGTTGAATCAGTTGTACCGAAAAGAACAAGAATTGGCTTTCCAGGCACTACAGAAAGCTTTGTAAGAGCACCTTCAGCTAATGCAGCTGATAATCCACCTTGTGGGTACAAGGTTGGAGGAGCGGTAAATGTATGACCAGCAGACTTAAATCCACCAACGCCATCAATACCAAACTCATCATCTTGTGCAATTAAGAAAGATGCTTGAGGAGCAAGAGTTGGGTTGTCCTTAATGAACTTAGCCATGATCTTTGCTTCCATTGCATAGCTAGGAAGAACCATAAAGGCAGTTGGATACTTAGCCTTATTGGCAAAACCACTGAATCCTGTGTTAACAAATAGATCAGGAACATTGTTCTTTGAAAGTGCTGCCGCTGTATATGCCTTGGAGTGTGTAGCTGTTCCAAGTGCACCAACTAGTGCGAACACCTTGTCATTCAAAACTAAATTTGTAGTTTGAGTAGCAGCAAGTGTTGGTGTGTACTTATCATCACGAGCAACAAGTGTGATCTTGCGACCATTTACTCCACCATTATCGTTGATGTAATCGAAGTACGCCTTCATCGCGCCAGGAAGCTTTCCATAAACAAGTCCTGCAGAACCTGTCTTTGGAGATGAGATTCCAAGTTTGATTGTTGTTGCTGTTACTCCTGTTGTTTCTGCAGCTTGTGCTGGAACAGTGCTAAGCACCATTGCACCCGCAGCAATTAACGCTGAAGCAAGGCTTGCTCGCTTCGTACGTGTATTTCTGATCATTTATTTCCTTCCCTAGGGTTTACTTACTTTTCTAACTCTTTTTATTTTTCCTCTTAGTAACTCACCAGGACCATTTGGTGCAAAGAGCACTGCCAAGATCAACAGTGCGCTGACCAATAGACCAGGCAAGGTTGTAGCCAATCCTTCAGATCCTCCGATGCGAGATACTAACGAATCGGCGATTTCTGGAATAGCCACTAGAACCAATGCCCCAAGGATCACACCTTTTAGGTTGTACACGCCAGTAACCACTGCGCCTGTCAGCAGGGAAAATGAGAGGCTGAGCGGGAAAGCACTAGGTGATACGCCTGTAATCAGCATTACCAGCAGACCCCCAGACAATCCTGCGACGCCGGCGCTAATAGTGAAGGCTATGACCTTTTGTTGGGCAACATTTACCCCAGATAGCTCAGCTGCTATTGGATTATCACGCATTGCTCTGAAGGTGCGGCCAAATCTTGATGAGGCAATATTTGCAATAGTCCAACTCATAATTAATGCAGCAAGTGCGGCAATCCAGAAGAACCATTGATATTGCGAAAACTCTTCACCAAATCTTGCTGGTGCAACACCAACATCAAAGATTAATCCTTGCTCACCACCTAGTACTGGGAATTGATTAGCAAGTGAAGGTAGTGAAACAGCAAGTGCCAAGGTAGTTCCAGCTAAGTATGGTCCACTAAATCTAGCAACTGCTGCGCCAAGTATTAATCCAAATAACCCAGCAATTAATGCCGCCATGACTAAGGCAATAGCTGGATGCCAATGCAAATTATTTGCAGTTAAGGCGCCAGCATAAGCACCAACTGCCATAAGCGCGCTATGGCCCAGTGAAAGTTGTCCGCTGTAGCCAGTTAACAAAATTATTGAGGTAATTCCTAATGCAAAGGTTGCAACGAATGCACCTTGATAAAGTTTTAATTCATCAACTTGATTGCTCGCCATTAATAAAATCCAACCAGCAAGTAC
>WLQA01000070.1 GCA_009698515.1 Actinomycetota bacterium | reverse complement strand
GATGTTGGAAGAGCGTGTATTAACACCACAAATAAAGTCAGCTCTTAAGTTTCAAATTGCTCGAGTCCGAGATTTACAAGAACAAGCAACTCCTGGAATTAAATTGCTATCGCCAGAAAGTCGAGCCTGCATTGAAGCAGCTAGTGAGCTTTATTGTGGAATCGTTGATGAGGTAGAAAAGATTGATTATCAAATATTTAGAAAACGAGCGAAAACTTCTACTTGGCGCAGAATCAAAGTTGCAGTACCGGCCTATCTGCGCGCTAGAAGAGCCCGCTGATTACTTTCGCTCAAATCCTTTTTTGCCCCAATAAACCCAAAGATCTAAAACACTTAGCACTAACGCAAACCCGAATAGCAAATCCTCAACTGGGGCTGATGCTATGCGAACTCCCAAAATTGCAGAATCGGCATACATAACAATATTTCGAGAAGTTAGCCACCAATTGGTGATCAATTGAAAGAAAATGATAATTGCATATGATGTCCAGAAAACCTTTCGAGTAAGTAATCTAGATTTGATTAACCAAAGATCAAAAAGTATTGCTAACAAAACTGCACATATTGCGATTTGGGTATAACTCATTCTTCATCCCCAACAATCCAATAATGCTTAACTCTTCTAACTGCTTCAATGGTCATGATTGCCGCAATTGGAACAAGTAGGAAAAACAAAAACTCTTCTAGCGGAATACCAAATGGTCCAAAGATTCCTAAGATTTGATCTTGATCAAAATGCCAATGTTTTCTGGAAATAGCATAGGCATCCCAAAGGATAAATAAAATAGCGATGGGAATGATGCTGAGTAACGCACGCTTGATGCGACGAAGAACTGCTACTTTCAAAATAATTTCCAGCCAAAATGAACCTACGACGGTAAATAACAACATGGCGCAGTAGCCAAACTTGAGCATTCGGTAACTATAATCAAAAATAATTGCTAAAGTAAGGATTACGGGAGCTAAGAAATTTGGCTGAGAGGATCTGAAATTCAGATCGACCGGGTGACCAGTTCGGTAATGCGAATTGGAAAGGATTCATACATGTCATTTCTAGAAATTATTGCCTTCTTAACCTCTTTAATCGGCGTTGTGTTTGGCATTCTCGGTCCAAGAATTACCTGGCCTTGGTGGGCCATCAGCAGTCTGTTGTATGCAATTATTTTTTATCAATCCGAGTACTACGCAAGTGCGGCATTACAACTTATTTTTATTTTAGGTGGTCTTTGGGGCTGGTTTGGTTGGGGCAAAACTGGAGCTAAACCTAGATACTCAACAAATACAGAACGTTTAACAATTCTGGCAACTTTGCTTATTGCATCCATTGCACTTTACCCAGTTTTAATAGATATTGGCGCAACCTCATCAGCTATTGAAGCCTTTGGATTTATCGGTAGTGTGATTGCGCAATTATTGATGGTAAAAGAAAGATTTGAGGCATGGCCATTATGGCTAGTAGTTGATGCGGCATATACATATCAATACTTCCAAGGCAAGCTTTACCTAACCTCATTCCTATATCTAATATTTTCCGGATTAGCGATGTGGGGTTGGATTCGCTGGCAAAAAGAGGCAACGGCAAATGGATTACCCAGATTTATTAAATAACTTAACTGCTGTTAAATCTGGCCAAATAATCGCAATTGATGGCCCGGCTGGTTCCGGCAAAACAACCTTAGCTGGTCAACTTCAAAGGGATTTAAATAATGTACTTGTCATTCACATGGATGATTTATACATGGGATGGCAAGATGCCTTTTCAGCAAGGTTAACCGCATCTACTATTAACAATATTTTGCGACCTATAAATACTTCGATTGATTTCAAATATGATCTTCATGATTGGCACAAGAATTTGTTTACTAAAAGTGAAGTAATTAAAAGCAATCAGATTTTCATTATCGAGGGAGTAAGTTCAGGTCAATCTCAATTCCGACCATACATCTCAAAGCTCATTTGGCTAGATGTATCAGATGAGATTGGTTTAACCAGAGTATTAGCTCGTGATGGCATTGAAATTAAAGAGCAAATGCTCAGTTTCCAATTGGCACAAAGAGAGCATTTTGCATCGGAATTAACTGAGAATGCTGCAGATTACCGCTATGAAGGTGTGCCTAAAACTCTGCTTTCGTAGATAAGTACTTAATATTTGCCCGTGGCGGATTTAACTGGGGAATTAATTGATAATCGGTATCTCCTGCAGAAAATTCTAGCCTCCGGTGGCATGGCAACAATTTACGCCGGATTAGATACCAGATTAGATCGTGCGGTTGCGGTAAAGGTCATGCACCCACATTTAGCAAATGATGAAGCATTTGTTAATCGATTTATTAAAGAGGCCAAAGCAACTGCTGCGCTTTCTCATCCGAATATTGTTTCAATTCAAGATCAAGGATGGAATCAAGGTGGTGCTCCTGCAGTATTTATCGTGATGGAATTAGTTGAAGGAAGCACATTACGAGATTTTCTAAATGAACAAGGCGCGTTAAGTATCGAGCAAGTTTTCCAATTTCTAAATCCAGTTGTATCTGCTCTTTCGGCAGCTCATCGGATTGGCATAATTCATAGAGATATTAAGCCGGAAAATATATTGATTTCTAAAGATGGCAGAGTCAAAGTTGCTGATTTTGGTTTAGCAGCAGGTGCGGTAATTGGTCAGACGATGACCGCAGAATCAAGTGTGGTTCTAGGAAGTGTTTCATACCTTTCCCCCGAACAAGTACAACGTGGAATTGCAGATTCACGAAGTGATATTTATGCAGTAGGTATCGTGATGTTTGAAATGATTACCGGACGAAAACCATATGATGGTCAAACTCCGATCCAAATTGCATACCAGCATGTAAATGAACGAATTCCTAATGTGCGCACCGTAAATGAAAATGTTCCAGAACTACTTGCTGATTTAGTTTATTTAGCCACAGCACCAAATCCAGATGATCGACCAAGAGATGCAGAGGAGCTCCTTGGAAAATTGCGTGGCATTCAAGCAGGCATTGATCCAAAAAGAAGACAATTAAGTTTGGAGTTAGATTTACCGCCTTCAGCAATTAGCGTTGCTAAAGGTAAAAGCAAGCGTGGCAAGGTTAAGGTTGCATCAGCCTTTGAAGGATTTAAGGAAAAAACTTCACAGATAATGGCAGTAACTCAAAAGAGTACGAAGGAGGATTCGGTGGCAACTAAACGCCGTAAAACCTCTCGTCGAGTAAAGCGAAATCGAACAATTGCCTTATTTATTTTATTTGCCATTATCTACGGTGGTTACTCCATTCTTGGCGCCGGCAGAATTACCGTTCCATCTGTTGCTGGCATGAGTCAAAAAGAGGCTGCAGTAACACTCTCCGATGTGGGCTTGAAATCTGAGATTGGTGAAGAGGTATTTAGTGAAGATATTCCGGTTGGAAAAGTAATCTCATCTACGCCAGGTGGCGGCGGAAAAGTAAGTAAAGATGGCGTTGTTAAATTAAATATTTCAAAAGGAAAAGAACGATTGGATGTTCCAGAACTGGTAGGACTAACGCCAGATATTGCAATTCAAAAGTTAGCTGAACTTGGATTAAAGGCTGGCGAAACTTCAGAAATATTTAGCGCATTGGCCGAAAAGGGATTTGTTGTAGGTACCGAACCAAAAATTGGAACTGCGGTAAAGCGAAACTCCTTAGTCAATATCTTTATTAGCAAAGGTATCGAGCAGGTTTCACTGGTTTCATACGCTGGCAAAGGTGGCGAACAAGCGCTAAGTGAATTAACTGATGCTGGTTTTGATGTTTCACCAGCTTATAAATTTAGTGACACAATTTTACCTGGATTAGTTATTTCGCAAGATCCAGATTCTGCCGCCACAATTAATAAAGGCAGCAAAATTACTTTGAATATATCTAAGGGGCCAGAGTTTATTTACATCCCAAATGTACTTTCCAAGAGCACTAATCAAGCAACTTTAGATCTTGAAAATAAAGGATTAAAAGTTGTAGTTAAAGGTAAAGGCACCAAAGTGGTCAGCATTGCACCAAAACAAGGTACTAAAGTTAAGGCTGGATCAACGGTCACGATCTCTCTAGGTTAGGCTAATCAAATGGCCAGCGCTAAAAAAGAGATCACTAAACCACGCATTGGTGCGCATGTGCCAACATCTGGTGGCATGGCAACTAGATCAATTGAATACGCCTTAACTATTAAAGCCGAAGCAATTCAAGTATTTGCATCAAGCCCGCGCACATGGGCTACCTCCGCTCCAAATCCCGCGATGGATGAAGCCTTCAAGAATAAGACTGCCGAGCATGACATCGAAGCGTATGTCCATGCATCCTTCTTAATAAATTTAGGATCACCAACAGTTTCTACTTATGAAAACTCATTAGCTGCTACGGCATACTCATTAAAACGTGGGCGTGAAATTGGCGCACATGGCGTTGTTGTTCATACTGGTTCTGCAGTTGATGAATCTCATGTAGATCAGGCATGGAAACAGATTCATGAAGGTGTAATGCCAATTTTAAATAACTTAAAGGATGATGATCCTTGGTTATTGCTTGAACCAACTGCTGGGCAAGGTCAATCTCTAGTAAAAAAATTAGATGATTTAACTAAATACTTTGAAGCACTTGAATGGCATCCAAAGGTTGGAGTTTGCTTAGATACATGCCATGTTTTCGCAGCAGGGCATGACATCAAAAAAGCTGGCGGCATGAAAGAGACCTTAGATCTATTGGTAAAAATCGCTGGAATTGAACGTATCCAATTAATTCATGCAAATGACTCGATGGATATTTGTGGAAACTTAAAGGATCGCCACCAAAATTTAGGTAAAGGCGAAATTGGTACCAAACCATTTGCAGAGTTATTAGCTCATCCAGCAGTTGCCAATGCGCCATTAATTTTAGAAACACCAGGTGCTGAACCCGAGCACGGCAGTGAGGTTGCATTACTTAAGAAATTTCGTAGCAAGAAATGAGTAAACGCAATTTACTTTATCTAGCAATGTTGGCGACAGCCGCGGTTTGGGGTGGCGCATTTGTTGTCATGAAGGATTCTCTAGAACAACAAGATGT